>JAYVGK010000081.1:0-5829 GCA_043772215.1 Acidimicrobiales bacterium
AAGGAGAAGTACCTGCGGGCCATGTACCGCGGCGACATCGTCGGCTGTCAGTTGTTCAGTGAGCCGGGCGCCGGTTCCGACTTGGCCAGCCTGCAGACCAAGGCCGAGCGCGATGGCGACGAGTGGGTCATCACCGGTCAGAAGGTGTGGACCACCGGAGCCCAGTTCAGTGATGTGGGCGAGGTCATCTGCCGTACCGACCCCAACCTGCCCAAGCACAAGGGTCTCACCGGTTTCATCGTGGACATGCACTCCCCCGGCATCGAGGTGCGACCGCTGCGCCAGATGACGGGCGGCGCCTCGTTCAACGAGGTGTTCTTCAACGAAGTGCATGTGCCGGATCAAAACCGTCTGGGCGATGTGAATCAGGGCTGGACCGTGGCCCTCACCACGTTGATGAACGAGCGGGCTTCCATTGGTGGCGGTGGAGGCGGAGGCCGTAGTGAAATGACGGCACTCACACGGTTGTCGGAGTTGCTCAATGCCATGGGTAAGGGCGACGACTTGGTGCTGCGTCAAGAGCTCATCAACATCTTCATCCATGGTCAGGTGCAGAAGTATTCGGGGATGCGGGCCATGGCCAAGATGAAGGCGGGGCAATTGCCCGGACCGGAGATGTCCACTGGCAAGTTGGCCCTGGCCATGAACATGACCCGGACGTCAGACTTCGTGTCCAAGGTGTTGGGGATGAAGATCACCGCCAATTCCGGTGAGTGGGGCACCTACGCCTGGGCTGATTACGTACTGGGCACTCCTGGCATGCGTATCGCCGGCGGGTCTGACGAGGTGATGCGCAACATCGTGGGTGAGCGAGTGTTGGGCCTCCCCAAGGATGTGGGTATCGACTCGGTGACCCCATTCAAAGACCTCAAAGTAGGCACCCAAAAAGCCTGACCCGCCCAGCCCGTTCTCGTCGCAAAATTTCGCCGCCGGTAGCGAATTTTGCAACGAGTTGGGCCCTGGAGCCACCCGAGTTTTGCAACAAGTTGTTCTCGACGCAAATCTCCGTCGCCCATGCTGAACTTTGCGACGGGTTGGGGTGGTCGCAAAATTCGGAGGGTTCCCACCCCTGAACTCGTAGCAAAATTCTCTCGCCCGCCCCAAAATTTGCGACAGGAAACAGTCGGGGCCTCACACGCGGGAGCGGGTCAGGAACGCCTTTGTGCGTTCCTGTTGCGGATTGCCCAATATTGCCTCGGGCGTACCCTGCTCCACAATGACCCCGCCGTCCATAAACACCACCCGGTCGGCCACGTCTCGGGCGAAGCCCATCTCATGCGTCACCACCATCATGGTCATGCCGCTGCCCGCCAAATCTCGCATCACCTGCAACACCTCACCCACCAACTCTGGATCCAATGCACTGGTGGCCTCGTCGAACAGCATCACCTTGGGCTGCATGGCCAGCGCCCGAGCAATGGCCACCCGTTGCTGCTGACCACCCGACAATTGCGACGGATGCATATCGGCCTTGTGCGCCAAGCCCACCCGCTCCAGCATTTCGCGCCCCCGACGCTCGGCTTCGGCCCTGTCCAACTTCAACACGCTGATGGGGGCCAGCGTGACATTGCCCAACGCAGTCTTGTGGGGAAACAGGTTGAACTGCTGGAACACCATGCCCATGGACGTACGCACCACGTCCAAGTTGCACTTGGGGTTACACACCTCCACTCCGTCCACCGTGATGGACCCACTGGTGGGCTCCTCCAAGCGATTGACACAGCGCAGGAACGTGGACTTGCCGGACCCGGACGGCCCGATGATGCACACCACCTCGCGTTCGGCCACGTCGAGATCGATATTGCGCAACACCTCGTTGTCACCGAATGATTTGCTCAGCGCGCGTATGGTGATCATCGAGTACCTCGCTTGGCTCGTCGATCCAGATATGACACGAGTTGCAACAGGGGAATGGTGATCACCAGATAGGCAATTCCACCAGCCACCAACGGTGTGGTCTTGCCAGTTGCATTGGAAAATGTACGCGCATATTGCAGAATCTCCCGTCCACCCACTCCCACACCCAGAACAGCAATGAGCGAGGTGTCCTTGAACAGGGCTGCCAACTCATTGGTGAGAGGCGGGACGATGATACGAAATGCCTGCGGCAGGATCACCTTGCGCATGGCCTTGCCCTGCGTCATGCCCAGGGACCGTGCCGCTTCCATTTGGCCCCTCGGCACAGCTTCGATGCCAGCTCGAATGCTCTCCGCCATATAGGCAGCCGCCACCAGCGATAGCGAAAAGCAACCGGGCAGGTACTTGGACCCGAAGCTGCCCAATGGCCAGCGCCAAAAGTTCCCCGTGACGCCCTTGTAGCCGATGGGGAAGCCGTATCCGATGATCACGATAACCAACAACGCCGGTAATCCTCGAATGGTGTCGATGAACGTGGCCGCAAATGTACGTAACCACCACCGCCGGCTGATTCGTGCCAATGCCAGCAACAGACCGAGCACAATGCCAGCACCAAACGCAAACACGGTGTACACCACCGTGTTGCGCATCGCTTCGGTCACGATACCGGGCAGCATTTCACGCAGGATGCGGCCGTTGAAGAATTCATCGCCCACCCCCGCCAGGATCATGGGCCCAACCAACATGAGGTCTGCGTGCCGGGCTGCGAGTTCATCGTGGCCCGACAGTAGCCAACACGATCACGCTGGCGCAGCGGCGGCACCCAGGTACTTGGTGAGGATCTCTTGGTACGTGCCGCCAGCCTTCAACTTGTCGAGACCACTGTCGAGGGCAGCCGTGAGCGCAGGGTTGTCCTTGGGGACCACAAAGCCATATTCCTCGTCGCCGCCGGCAAACACCTTGGTGACCACCAGCTCGCCTTCGCTCTTGGTGGCGGCGTAGCCGTTGATGGGCGAGTCCTGGATCACCGCATCCACCTGGCCGGCCTTGAGCGCCGTGGTCATGTCGTCAGCCCCTTGGAACTCCTTCACCGTGTAACTGTTGGCAGTCGCTCCGGCCTTGGCGAAGTCGGCACCAGTGGTAGCGGCCTGAGCAGCCACCACCTTGCCCTTGAGGGTAGGCAGATCGTTGAGCGCGGCGTCGGCCTTGCGGACCATGATCGTCTGCTGGATCTTGAAGTAGCCAGCAGAGAAATCGTTGGCTTGCTTACGTTCAGCAGTGATCGACACCGATGATGCGATCATGTCGCAGTTGCCGGCAGCCAACGAAGCGAATATTCCATCGAACGGTGTCTTGATGAAGTTGACCTTCATCTTCAGTTCCGCCGCCACACCATTGACGATGTCGGCATCGATACCGATGACATCACCGTCGGCGCCATTGGCGTAATACTCGAATGGTGCATACGGAATGTCGGAGCACACCATGAGCGTGCCCGCTTCCTTGGTCTTCACGGCCGCAATTCCACCGGTTGACTCCGACGGTGCGGCCGTGCCGCCATCTCCGGTTGATGCGGTGGTGTCCGAGCTGCTCTTCTTGGAGCTACTGCAGCCACTGAAGACGAGGGTGAGAACAATGGCGGCGCTGGGCAGCACGGCCAATCGTGAGGTGCGGGTGAACATAGGAACATTGCCTCCGGGGGGGGCCTCATGCTCGAAGCCCCCTCAGGGATACTCGAACAGCGAAGGCTGGATATTCACCACGCTACGCCGGATTGCCCAGGGAAGGTGATCCATGAACACCCAGGTACGCCGGTGGATGGTGGTGGGACCGTGGGCCAACAGCGCAGCCTGGTGCCTGGGGCACGGATACCCCTTGTTGTCGGCAAACGAATAGGCAGGAAAATGCTGGTCCTCTTCGCGCATCATGCGGTCTCTCGTGACCTTGGCCAGAACACTGGCAGCGGCGATGGTGAGACACATTGCGTCACCCTTGATAAGCCGCTGCACGTTGCCAGTACCCACAAAATCCCAATTGCCGTCCACCAGCACCACATCTGGCACCACCCCCAGTCCTGCGAGGGCGCGCCGCGCCGCCAACTTCTGAGCCGCCGACATGCCCAATGCATCGCACTCTTGTTGAGACACCACGCCCACATGCCAGTGCTCGCACCACGCCGCAACTTTCGAATACAGACGTTCTCGCTCCGGCTCGCGCAGCAACTTCGAGTCCCGTACCCCGTTGATACGACGGTCCTTGGGGATCACCGCAGCCCCGATGGCCAGCGGCCCCGCCCACGCCCCGCGACCCACTTCATCGAGCCCGACCACGATGGATTGTCCTTGCGCCCAGAGCGACTGCTCCAGCGAGCGCCCCGGTACCGTTTTACGAGTGATCCGTCGATTTCCGGCAGGTCGCAGCAACAGTGAGGTTGTTACAGCTACGCCCATGGATGCAGAGCATCGCGCGCACGGCACGTACTGTGCGCCGATGTGTACGTTCTGCGCCATCATCGCTGGTGAGATGGACGCCTCGGTGGTGTTGGATCATCCCGACGCAGTGGCCTTCTTGGATCGATCACCGGTTTTCTTGGGTCACGTGTTGGTGGTGCCGCGTCGCCATGTGGTGACACTGGCCGAGCTTGCCATTGCAGATGTGGGCCCCTTCTTCACCCAGGTCCAGCGCGTGTCGGCGGCATTACCGGAGGCACTCGGATGCGACGGTACCTGGGTATCGATGAACAACGTGGTGAGCCAAAGCGTGCCTCACCTCCACGCCCATGTGGTGCCTCGGGTACGCAAGGACGGTTTGCGGGGGTTCTTCTGGCCCCGGATGCGTTACGCCGACGACGATGCCATGGAGGTTATGGCCCAGCGCATCGCCGACAGCTTGCAAGCGTGACCGTCAAGCGGGACTGAGCAGTATCTCTCCAGTACGTTGTCCTGCCACCACATGACGTGGCGCCAACGACGGCACCCGTAACGCACCGCCCGCACCGGCGGAGAACTCCCACAGCAACGCCGCCCGGGCACCGTGCCAACGCAGCGCGAATGACAGCGATCCATGAACGGTGGGAGCACGATGTACGGCCAGGTTGACGCCGAGTAATTCATCTGCGCGCATACCACCAAGGAGGTTCACCACACCCTCGCCATCCTCCAACGCAATGCCACCGGTGGCATCGAGGGCGGCGTCGGACAGACGTATGAGGTCGTCGGGCAACAGCGAGGCACCATCGGATACAGCCGGCATGGGTGGCAATGGAGCCCGCACCAGCGGCCACGGCAACCCGGCCTCGGTCCACACCTTGATCGCCGTGCGGGCAGCGCGGTCCTCACCGGCCAGAGTGAACAGCCGAGCGGCGGCGCGGAACACCGAACGGTCCGGAGCCAGTCCGCGCTTATGAAGGAACTCGAGTGCTCCGGCCACCAACGGGGCCATGCCCGACGCAAATGCGCCGTCGTTTGTGAGCGTGGCGTGATCAGCCAACGCCGCCACAGCCAACGCCGTGGTCAGGGGTTGGGACTCGTCACCGATGGCACCGCGGCGGCCCTGGAAGCCATCAAGTATTTCGAGCATCGTGCCCGCCTCGGTGTGTAACCCCATCCGATCGCAGGCCCTCGACAGCGCGCACAGCCGGACGAGGTCAACATCAACATCAGTCGGTGCAAAGGCGTCCGCTTCCAACAGCACCGCCGCACCGAGCGAACGAAGTCGTGAGTCCCAGATGTCGTGACCATCGACGGACGGAACTCGACCGGCTTGAATGGCCCAGCCCCGCGCCACGGCATCGCCATCGGGCAACGCCGACAACACCGGCGATGCAGCCAACGCTGTGACACTGGCAGCACCCAACAGCGCGGCGGCGCGCAACGTGGTGCGATGCGTGACAGGCAACATCACCGCCACTTGCGCGGCACCGGCCACGATGGCTCCGGACTCCCCTGCTTGCAACGCCTGACGCAGGTCGGC
>JAYVGK010000082.1:0-2675 GCA_043772215.1 Acidimicrobiales bacterium
GACCCCTTCGTATGCCGGGGCCTCGATGCGCTCATCTATGCGCTGTACAACGGCGCCAGGTTTGTATTGGTCGGCACTCCCGCTGGAATCACCCTTTCACCGGAAGGCGGCGCCCATCAGAGCACCATTACTGCATCCATCGGTATGGAACTGCCCGGCATTCACTACGCCGAACCGGCCTATGCCACGGCCCTCGACTGGTTGTTGTGTGATGGTCTCCGCCAACTCTCTACGCCCACCGGACAGTCACTGTACTTACGACTCACCACTCGGCCGGTGGACCAGAGTCCGTTTGAGGACGTCATCCAGCGCATTGGCAAGGAGCAGTTGCGGGCTCACGTGTTGGCCGGTGGATACCGTCTCATCGACCCCGAAGGTGCGGCTGAGGTGATCATCGCAGCGTCTGGGGCGGTGTTGCCTGAGGCCATCGAAGCCGCCCATCAGTTGCACAGTGAAGGCATAAGCGCCGCCCTCATCGACATCACCAGCCTGGATCGTTTGTACAACGGATGGCGCAGCACCCAGCGCACCGCCGTGGCCACCGGGCGTAAGGCCACCGAGGACTTCCATCTGGCCACCTTGATCCGGCCTGGCGAGCGACGAGCCCCCATCATCACCGTTCATGACGCCGCCAGCCATGCCATGGCGTGGATGGGTTCGGTGTTCGGTCAGCGAACCATACCCGTGGGTGTCGATGCGTTCGGGCAGTCCGGCACCATCGCCGAGCTGTACAACTTGTTTGGCCTGATGCCCGACCAAATCGTGAACGCAGCGGTGGTGGCCCTCGATGCGGACTAGCCAAATCGTATTGAACCTGTCAATATTTGAATCTCGAGGCGGAGTCCACATCAGCAAAGGATGGGTCACATGAAGCTTGGAGCTTTCTTTTTCGGTGGAGTGGAAATGACGGACGCCGGGGCCGGTGCGCCGACCCCTATGGACCGCCGCTTCGACAACAAGGCGTGCTGGGACGCCACCCTGAAGTACATCGACGCCGCAGTAGATGCCGAGCGGCTGGGCTTCGACAGTTTCTGGACAACCGAGCATCATTTCCAGTACGAGGGCTACGAGGTGATCCCGAACGGCATCTTGGTGTCAGCCTGGATTGCGGCGCGCACCCAACATCTGCGCTTGGGTTCCATGTTCAACGTGGTGCCCCAATGGAATCCGCTGCGTTTGGCCGAGGACTTTTCCACACTGCACAATCTGTCCGGTGGTCGCGCCATCCTGGGAGTGGGGCGAGGCACTGTGCCGCGCGAGTTGCTGCATCTCAACCCGGACCGGGTATCGGTGGGGTCAGCCGACAATCCAGAGCAGGCAGCCGATGACGCCAGCAACCGTGAATGGTTTGAAGAGGCCATGGAAATCGTGCGGCGGGCACTGAATCAAGAGTGTTTCCGCTTTGAAGGAAAGCACTTCCAAATACCGGTGCCGGGCATCCCGGACCGTGGCGCCACCGTGTCGGAACTCACTCTCGTTCCTAGGCCGCTGTATCCATTCGAGATCTGGCAGGCCGTCACCAGTCCGCCCACCATTGAGTACGTGCCCAAGGTGGATCACGGTGCGGTGTTCTGGAATCAGCATCCGATGTTCATCAAGCGCATGTGGGATCGCTACGGCGAACTGCATGAGCAGCACCATGCGCAGACGTTGACCGCCGGCGACAAGCGCATGTTGGTGGTAAGCGTACGTATCGAAGACACCCATGAAGAAGCCATGCGTACCGCCCGCAACGGCCACGACGAGTTCTGGAAGTTTCTGGGGCCTTACGGGTGGAGCCGTGGTTACATGGGGGCCGACGGAAAACCATCCGCCGGCGGCCTCATCCCCACACTGGAAGAGTCCATGAAACAGCAGACCATCCTGTGCGGTACGGCCGAAGATGTGGCGGCCGGGGTGCAATCGTTTCGGGATCTGCTGGGCGTGGAACACCTCACGTTGTTCCCGCATCTCATTGGCGATCCGTATACCAAGGCCGTGGAGCAGATGGAGCGATTCATGGGCGACGTACTTCCGCTTGTGGGATAAGTGCCCGGCTCCACCCACACCACCCAACTTGTGGCCCAGGCCTTGGACCAAGCACTGAACTCGCTCGCTCTGGGCAATCTGCGAACTATGGACTCAGCCGTGGACACCATGGCCAACGCTCCCGTGGCACCTCGCCACGATGCGGTGTCGTCGATACTGGTGGGTGAGATGTCGCAGCGTTTGCGGGCGGCCTGGCGCAACGGGTGGCAGCCAGCCGACGTAGTGAGTGTGGCCCGCCGCAAATGGGGGCCCGTGCACGGTGACATCGTGGCGGCGGCGGTGGTCGACGATGCCAAGCTCGACGCTCAACAACCGATGCATCCGCAATGGGCAGCCCAACTCGACAGCATGGAGCCGTGGTGGGAGTTGCGCCACCGCCCCACCCATGCGTGGCTCGACGATGTAACCGCCATTGTGGGGCTGGCTCGACGAGACATCATCGAGCGGTGTGTGGAGGTGGTGCATCACCTCAGCCGATTGATGGTGATGCCGATTCTCATTCCCCCTCCCGGTCCGGGCGCGGCGCTGGCGGCCCGAGGGGGCGCGCTGCCCACGGGTGATTTGGACGTCAAGGTGTTGGCCAAAGTGCGAGCACTGCTGGCCAAAGCGGAATCCACCGACTTTCCCGAAGAGGCGGACTCACTCAC
>JAYVGK010000083.1:0-5996 GCA_043772215.1 Acidimicrobiales bacterium
ATTGCTGCCCCCATCGCCTGTTACTTGGTGGGGTTGGCTGGTATCAGCGTGGCAGACGCTCAGGCGGCGGCGGCGCGCGTGAAACTGTGAAGCAGACCCGTTTCGATCAGGCGGCATGTCCCATCGCTCGCACCACCGACCTGATCGGTGACTGGTGGACACCCGTGGTGGTGAGCGAGGCCTTGTTCGGATGTCGTCGCTTCGACCAATTCCAAGCGCGCTTAGGGGTAAACCGAGCCACGCTGACCCAGCGTTTGGAACGCTTGGTGGGGGAGAGTCTGCTGGAGAAGGTGGCCTACCAAGAGCATCCACTGCGTTACGAGTATGTGCCCACCACCAAAGGTCTGGCGTCGCGGGACGTAAACGTACAACGCACGGGTGGTGCAAGAGCGCACCGGTGAGTACCTTGACCATCGATCGCTGAAGGTTCGGCGGGCACTTCGAAGAGTCACTCAAATGGCTCGTTCGGAGCCGGAATCACCTTCACCGACGTAGCGCGGAGTTGGGGGATGCCCCGGTCGAGGCTGGCATAGATACCCACCACCTCCACCCAGGTGCTCTGATGGGGTACCGACTGGAACCCGAGTACGCGCAGTTCCGCCACCAACGCATCGGCAGCACAGCAGGCAATGGAGTAGCGCGCCACCATAAAACCCGTTTGCCCCTTGGGGGCAGGCACCACGAAGCCACGCACCAGCACCGCTTGGCGGTTGAAGCTGGCTCCGTCACCCTCTACCGCCCTTCCGTACACATCCTTGATGGCCATGACGGAGGGGCCGTGCCCTGCGGCAATGGGCGGATAGTTCGATCCCTTACGGTGGGTGATACGTCCGGCATTGGCCACCCCCCACGCTCCCAAGGACGGCGGGGCAATCACGAACAGCACCAGTACCGGAACAAGCAACAACCAACCCACGCCGGCGCGCTGGTGGTGAGCGGCGTGGTCGTGATCGTCATCGTCTGTTTCGTCGCTCGTTGGATCGGATCGCAGCAGGGCCACCACGGTGAGGGCGAGAAGCACGATGCCGGCGATGAGCAGTAACGGACCCATGCCGGAGCGTACGAACCGGCGGTGCTCGCCGGTGAGTGGTAGTCGGATGAGCAGCGCTGCCACCAACCCACACACACCCACGGCGGGCTTCAGCGTGGTCGATTTCCCAGTGGTCGGCTTCACCGCAGGCCCAACCCCACCACGGCAGAAACGGCAATGGCCACCACAAAGGTGAGCGGGGCAAAGCGTTGGGCAAAGCGGCGGCCAAACGTACCCGTCTGCAAGGCAATCAATTTGATGTCTACCATCGGTCCCACCACCAAGAAGGCCAGGCGCGCAGTGGGGGAGAACTGCGTGAAACCGGTGGCCACGAATGCGTCGGCTTCGGAGCAGATCGACAAGATCACCGCCAACAATCCCAAGGCCACCACGGCCAACGGCCCGCTTCCGGCTACGCGATCCAACACGGTTCGAGGCACCGCTGTCTGCAGCGTGGCGGCAGTGGCTGCGCCTATCACCAGGTAGCCGCCAGCTTGGAGGAAGTCGTGGAGGGCGGTGGAGGTGGCCACCGACCAGGAACTGGCATCGTGGTCGTGCTGATGGCGATTGAGTTCTTTGTTCAGCCACTCCGTTTTGCCCACCCGCATCCAGATCCAACCCACCACGGTGGCGGTGATCACACTGGCCACAAACCGGGCCGCCACGAAGCGGGGCTGATGCGGAAAAGCGACGGCAGTGGCTACCAGCACTACCGGGTTGATGGCTGGTGATGCGAGGAGAAAGGCCAGTGCCGCAGGAAAGGCGACGCCACGCTCAGCCAGCCGGGCTGCCACCGGCACCGAACTGCACTCACATCCCGGTAGCACCGCGCCACCGATGGCCGCCAGAGGCACTGCCAATGAGGTCCGGGTGGGCAGGATGCGGGCCAGCGTGGCCGGGCGCACATATCCGGCGATCAGCCCCGACAGTGATACTCCCAACACCAGAAAGGGCATGGCTTGGGTGCACACTGCGATGAATACGGTGGCCCAATGCGACACTGCGGGCGATTGGAATGTGGGGGCTATCCACCGACGGGCCAGCACGGTGATGAGCACGAGTGCCAGTGCCATCTCGGTGAGCGGCAGATCTCGGCGGCGCAGCTGAGCGGTTTGCGTTTTCATTCGGGCGGTCAATGGCCGACGGGCTCGGTGGAGATCATGATGGAATCCACGGTGGCGTACGCCAAACGACCGTCGGGTAATAGGGTCACGGCGGTGGTGCAGTTGGTGGCCAGTGGCTGGGCCAGCGTGACCTTGTCGGTGATCTGCCACCGGTCGAGGCGCTGCGACACAAAGCCGCAGATGGCCACCGTGGTGACTTCGTTGGTTTCGCTCAGTACAGCCAACCCGGCCGGTGCCGTTTTTATGCTAAGTGTACCTATGATGTTGCCGGTGTCGCCCCGGCCGATGCGCTCTGGTTGCGTTCCCGGCGAGTTGTCGGCCACCCACAGATGATCCAACCCGGTGATGTCGTATGCGAACGGATTGTTCCATCCCTTGGAAAGAACCTTGGGTGTTTGCGTTGCGTCGCCGTTGGGGTTCAGTTGGTAGAACACGCCTCGGGCTCCCCCTTGGCTGAGATCGCCAATGGCAATCACCAGTTGCCCATGGCTGTCCATCACCAAGTGTCCGCCGTTGGCCTTGGCTGCGGTTTGGGGGCCGGTCCACACCGTGGTGGAAAGACCGGACTCCACCAGCGACACCAGCAGTACTCCTTTGGTGTCCACCCAACTGGCGAACAACCGACCCGTGTCGTCGGTGGCCATCCCCAAGATCCCGCGCTGATCCTCAGTATCGACCGGCAGTTGTACCAGTTCGATGGACTTGTCGGCGCGCCGCGATGTGAGCTCGTAGACGGTGCCGGTGCGCTGGGCGTAACGGATGCGTCCATCGGGCAGACCCTCGATCGACACCACATCGGCGGCCGCTACCAGCTTGGTGAACACCACCTTGTCCGACGCTGACTTCGGTTTCGGTATCGCCGATTGGCATGCCGTGAGCACCCCGACCATGGCGAAGGCGGCAGTGATCACCATCAGCGTCCTCACTCTGGGCACACCAGACTGTGCCACTGATTCGTTGGTCCGCGATGCGCGCCACCCCCGGTAACCTCTGTCCCTCGTGAACGACCGCCCGCCATCAGAGAACGACATCCTGGTGGAGGCGGCCCGACGACGTACGTTCGCCATCATCAGCCATCCCGATGCCGGCAAAACCACCCTCACCGAGAAGTTCCTTCTTTATGGTGGCGCCCTACAGGAGGCCGGGTCGGTGAAGGCCCGTGGCGGTCGTCGTTCGGCCACGTCGGACTGGATGGAATTGGAGCAGAAGCGCGGTATCTCCATCAGTTCCACCGTGCTGCAGTTCCCCTATCGAAATCATGTGCTCAACCTGCTCGACACTCCCGGTCACCGCGATTTCTCGGAGGATACGTATCGGGTACTGGCGGCGGTCGATGCGGTGATCATGGTCCTCGACGTGGCCAAGGGCGTGGAGCCGCAGACGCTGAAATTGTTCCAGGTTTGTCGTAGTCGCAACCTGCCCGTCATCACGTTCCTCAACAAGTTCGATCGTCCCGGTCGTGAGCCATTGGAACTGCTCGATGAGGTGGAGGAAAAAATCGGTTTACGGCCTACCCCGGTCACGTGGCCGGTGGGCATCCCCGGCGACTTCCGAGGGGTGGTCGATCGCCGCACCGGGGCCTATGTGAAGTTCACCAGGGTGGCCCGAGGGACTGCCGAGGCCCCGGAAGAACTGGTGTCGGCCGCCGACGCTGCTGCACGCGAGGGTGTGGCGTGGACGCAGGCCATGGACGATTGCGGTCTGCTCGACGCAGTGGGGGCGGACTTGGACATCGAGTCGTTTCTGGCCGGAGAATCCACGCCGGTATTTGTAGGCAGCGCGCTTACCAACTTTGGAGTACGGCTGCTGCTCGACGCCATCGTCGACCTGTTCCCATCGCCATCCCCGCGCCTGGATGTCCACGAGAGGCCGCGGCCGCTGGAAGAGTCGTTCAGTGCCTTCGTGTTCAAAGTACAGGCCAACATGGACCCTTCGCACCGTGACCGTATTGCCTTCGCCCGCATCTGTTCCGGGCAATTCGAGCGGGGCATGCTGGTCACGTGTGAGCGCACCGGCAAGGAGATGGCCACCAAGTACGCTGCCACGGTGTTCGGTCAGGAACGCGAGACGGTGGAGGTGGCGTTGCCCGGCGATGTGGTGGGGTTGGTGAACGCCAATGGTCTCAACCTGGGCGACACCCTGTTCGTGGCCCCAGCAGTGCGCTTTCCTAGTATTCCGCGCTTCATTCCCGAGGTGTTTGCCACTGTACGGCCATCGGATGGAGGGCGGTTCAAACAGTTCCGTAAGGGCTTGGACCAGCTCGATGAGGAGGGAGTGGTGCAAGTACTACGGGACCCGTTCTTCGGTGACGCCGCTCCCATGTTGGCGGCGGTGGGACAGTTGCAATTCGAGGTGTTCGCCCACCGGTTGGGATCGGAGTTCGGGGCGCCCATCGAATTGTCGAACGCACCATATGTGGACATACGGCTCACTGATGAGGCCACGGCGGAGCGGCTGCGGCGACTTACCGGGATCAAGGTCATGAAGCGCGGCGACGGCTCGTTGGTGGCACTGTTCGAGTCGAGCTACCGCTTGGCCCGCCTCATGGCCGATGAACCGGAGCTCACCCTCACCCCCTTGGTAGCCACCGGCACTTGATGCTGTCGTCCAGTACCCGCCAAGCGTCGAGTGGAGTGTCGATTGCAATCCTTGCTCCACTCGATGTCAAGTAGAGGGTCAGCGCTGGAGTTTGCGGGTCATGGCCCCCAGGCGGGCCAGTACATCGAGTTCGGCATTGGTGGGGGCGATGACCTGCTCATCCACCACCCGGGCCACGCCCGCCGACAATATGGCCCGGGTGGCTCGGGTCCGACGTCCAGCACCAATGGCGGCTGCCCTGCGCCCGAGGGCGGCAAGTAGCAACCCCAGCGCCGCGCCCCCCAACGCCAGCATGGTGGGAACGGGAACAACTCCCACTCGGGGTGTGGGCACGTCTGGCAATCGAAACCAGGTGGCCACGAACAGCACCCCCAACCACACCATGCCCACCACCAGTGCAATGGTGAGTATGCGTTGCAACGCCCCTGCCACCGTCCACCATCGGGCGGGCGCCACGGGCAACTCGGTGGATGCCACGTCTCCATCCAGCGATTCGCCCAACAATTGCACCGGCGCCGTGATGGTGGCATCGAGGGAATCGCGCCAATGCAGCGGCAACCCTGCGGCCACCGCATCCACAAGGTCGCGCCCCGCAGTGGCGAGGGCGGCGCGGTCATTGGCTGAAGCTGTCGGAAGCGACGTTCGCCGCACCGATTGCTGGCCGCTATTTGCCACCCGCCCGGACCCCAGACCAAATCGCTTCAGCGGATCGGGTCGTAGTTTGCGTATCCACCGCACCGGCGGCCACCCGACCACAGCCGCCGAACGGTGCCGGTACGCTGCACCCACGGCATCGGCCACCACGTCAACCCCGGCCACCCGGGCCGCAGCTGCCACCAGTGCATCCCGAGCGCCACGAGGAACAGGGCTCGGCGTGACGTCGCCACACGAACTGAGGAGGTCAGCCGCCAACCAATCCAGGTCCGCATCCAGACGGCGGACCACGGCCCGTCGTTCGGCCGTCCGCGCCGATAGCTCGCGTCGCAGCTCGGCCACTCCTTCGCCGGTGGTGGCACTGGTGGCCACTATACGTGTACCTACCAATCCGTCTTCATCCAGCAACTGGCCAAGGTGAACAAGGCATGCGCGCCGATCATCAGCACTTAGACGGTCTATCTGGTTGAGGGCCACCAGGGTCACCGAGCCGTGCGTGGCGAAGCGTTGTAGATACTGGTCATGCAATGCGGCGTCGGCATACTTCTGCGGGTCCACCACCCAGCAGAAGACGTCCACCACCTGCACCA
>JAYVGK010000084.1:0-3617 GCA_043772215.1 Acidimicrobiales bacterium
ACGGCGAATTCGGGTGGGGCCGTACTTCTGGTGCTCCCTGTGGTTGTACCGACCGCTCAACCCCGTTGCTCGAGCGGTCGATGAACGCAGCGGGCACCCAACCATGAGTACACGTACCAATTCCGGACGGCGCACTGTTCGTCTGCTCGACGATGCTGTGGCAGTGCTCGGCCTCCCGGGGGCGGCGGCCGGCATGTATCTGGCGGCGCTGTCCGTGCTGTCTGCTCGTCCGATCGGTGCGGCGCCAAACACTGTTGAGGTAGGAGATTTTCTCAACGTCACCGTTGTGGTGCCAGCCCACAACGAACAGCTCAATATCGAAGCCACGGTGATTTCGCTGCTCGACACTGACTATCCGTCGCACCATCGTCGAGTGGCGGTGGTGGCTGACAATTGCAGCGACGAAACCGCAGTGCGCGCCCGCAGGGCCGGAGCTGACGTGCTGGTGCGCACAGATCCCGTCAACAGAGGCAAGGGATTTGCTCTCGAACACGGATTTGCCCAGGCAATGGGGGATGGATGGACGAACATGGTGGTGGTGGTCGATGCCGACACCATCGTGAGCCGGAATCTGCTAGCGGCGTTGATGCAACGAGTGTCGGCTGGCGAACACGCCGTCCAAGCCGACTATCAGGTACGAAATCCAGGCGACAGTTGGCGCACCCGGCTGTTGCATATTGCGTTCACGGCATTCCATGAGGTGCGGTCGTCAGGACGCGAGCGCCTCGGCTTGTCGTGCGGGTTACGCGGAAACGGTATGGCGTTCACGACGGAGGCACTTGTGCGAGCCCCGCACCAAGCTCACTCCGTGGTGGAGGATCTCGAATACGGAATTCGTTTGGCGCGTGCCGGTATCCGGGTGGCATATGTATCGCAAGCGTGGGTGCGGGGCGACATGCCAGCCAATGCTGCAGCATCACAGACCCAACGTGATCGGTGGGAGGGCGGGCGGCGCATGATACGTAAATCGCAGGGACGAGCCCTTGCCCGTGAGGCGATCGCCACCGGCAATCCGGTATTGGCGGATCTGGCCGTTGACCTGTACGTCCCTCCACTGGGCCAATTGGTGATGGCATTGACCATTGGATTTGCGGCCGCCACCGGAACCGGATTGGGTGGCCGGCGCCAGCGCGCCGTCTACGTTCACGGCATTGGTTTGGTTGGGGTGGTGCTGCACGTGGGCAGAGCGTGGAAGGCCAGCGGCACCGGGTTGGGGGGAATGGTGGACCTGGCCCGGGCGCCGGCCTACGTGGCCTGGAAACTGATTCGGCGTGTACAACAGACGGTTGGTCAGCGCGAGGCGATCCCTAGCAACTGGGTACGAACGGCTCGCGCCGGAGAAAACATCGACGCCGTCATCAACGAAGGAGCAAGATGACCACCGAGCACCACACGCCGATGGTTCCCTTGTAAGCGGTGTGACCCCGATGTAGCGAGCGTCACATTGGTTTCGTTCTATCGGCGCAGGAGGTGTGCCATCATCGCGAGCGATGGATCTTCGTCAGCTTGCTGCCCTCATCGCCGTGGCCGAGTGTGGAACGTTCTCGGCTGCCGCCGACAAGCTCCATACCGTCCAGTCCAACGTCAGCGCCCATATCGCCCGCCTGGAGAAACAGTTGGGCGCAACGTTGGTGGATCGCACCGCCGGTCGCCTCACCGAAGAGGGCGAGATCGTGGTGGCGCGCGCCCGGCGCATCCAGACCGAGCTCGAAGGCCTGGTGGCGGACGTGACGGCACTACGCCATGACGTGGTGGGTGACGTTCGTCTCGGCATCATTGGTACCGTGGCCCGGTGGTTGGTACCACCGCTGCACTCGGCAATGACCAAGGCCCACCCCCATGTACGCCTGGTGGTGGTGGATGCGTCAACCACATCGTTGGCCCCGCAATTGGTGGGTGGCTTCTTGTCGTTGGCCATTGTCAATCTGCCGTTGGCTGACCCCGACATGCTGGTACGCCAGCTATTCGAGGAAGACATGGTGGCAGTGGTTCCCAACGGTCACAAGTTGTCCACACTCGACGTCATACACATGCCCAATCTTCACTCTGTCCCGCTGCTGCTGCCACCTACCGGTATGTCGTATCGACCTGAGCTTGACCTCGTGGCCGATGAAGCCGATGTGTCGTTGGTGGCGCAGGCCGAAATCGACGGGGTACGGCTGATCACGTCCATGGCTTTCGATGGGGTGGGGGTGGCCATAGTGCCTGCCACGGCGGTCCCCGGTCACATGACCGGCCCATGGAGATGTATTCCGGTGCAAGGTATCCGTCCTCGCCAAGTCGGTCTGGTGCAGCGTCGTCGGGGCATGTTGTCGGCTCCTGCTCGAGCGCTGATGGCAGTGTTGCTCGACGTCATCGTGGAGCAAGCCGCCGCCCAGCCCGGCGTTCGCTTACTACACCCTGAAGTGGCCGGACCGTGACCGGAGGGAATAGGGAGGCCGGCGAGCACTGAAGCGGAGCGGCGGAGCGCAGCCCCAGTGTTCCGGTGGTGGCGGAAGCACTCGCCTCTTGGGTTGCTGAAGGTTACGTTGGCCCCATGAGTCAAATCGTCGATTCCACGCTGCTTGCCGATGCGGAAAGCTTGTTGCCCGACGCGGTGAAGTTGCGTCGCCATCTTCACTGCCACCCCGAACTCGGACTCACCCTGCCCACCACCCGCCAGAGCGTGATGGAGTCCCTCGACGATCTGCATCTCGACATCCGACAGCATCACACCACATCGGGTATCGCCGCTCTCATCGATGGCGAACACGAGGGGCCCACCGTGTTGTTACGAGCAGACATGGACGCTCTGCCTCTTCATGAAGATGCTGACATCGAATTCCGTTCGGTCACGGAGGGGTCCATGCATGCCTGTGGTCATGACCTGCATACGGCGATGCTGGCGGGTGCGGCCCGGCTTTTACAGGCGCGTCGTGGCGACATCCATGGCCGTGTCCTACTCATGTTCCAGCCGGGCGAAGAGGGCCATCACGGTGCCCGGTTCATGCTCGATGAAGGGCTTCTCGACAACGTCGGCACCGTCTCGCGAGCATTTGCCTTGCATGTGTCCACGGCGGCACCCACTGGAATCGTGGCTACTCGGGCAGGCTCGATCATGGCGTCGTCAGACGTCCTCGAGATCACGGTCAAGGGTCGAGGCGGCCATGCGTCGGCTCCTCATTATGCACTCGATCCAATTCCGGTGGCATGCGAGATAGTGCAGGCCCTGCAGATGATGATCACCCGACGTATCGACGTGTTCGATCCATCAGTGGTCACGGTCTCGCAAATCACGGCGGGCACCACCAACAACGTCATTGCGCCCACTGCCACACTGATCGGCACCATTCGGGCAGTATCAGAACGCACTCGAACGCAAGTCCACGATGGCATCCGTAGAGTTTCGGAAGGTATCGCTGCCGCGCACGAGTGCGAGGTGGAGGTGAGCATCGTCAGCGGGTTTCCGGTCACCATCAATGACGATCATGTGAGCGCTGAGGTGGTGACGCTGGCGTCGAGTCTGCTCGGCGCCAAACAGGTCGTACAGATGCAAAATCCGGTGATGGGGTCGGAGGACTTCTCTTACGTGTTGCAGCGCGTGCCCGGCGCCATGGCGTTCCTCGGCGCCACGCCGC
>JAYVGK010000085.1:0-7447 GCA_043772215.1 Acidimicrobiales bacterium
CATCGCGAGCGGCTGCCGCGCTCACTGGGCCCGGACCGGTGGAGGCCAACGCCACCATTGTGCGAGCGGTCGACGGCGATACCGTCCACGTGCTGCTCAGCGATACATCATGGGCGGCATCAGGGGCAGATGCCCGGGAAACAGTGCGGCTCATCGGCATCGACACCCCCGAGACTCATCGGCCAGGCACCCCCATCCAGTGTTTCGGGCCAGAAGCGTCACGGTTCACCGCCGCACTGCTGTCTCCCGGTACCCCCATCCGGTTGGAGCGTGATGTTGAGGCGCGTGACCGCTACGGCCGACTGTTGGCCTACATCTTCCGGGCCTCCGACGGGGTGTTCGTGAACCTGGCTCTGGCCCGCAACGGGTTCGCCCACGCCTACACGTTTCCCCCCAACGTGGCCCATACGGATGAGTTCGTGGAGGCCGCCAGCTTGGCTCGCGATGAGGGTCTCGGTCTGTGGAGCGGCTGCACGCAGTAGCCCGGGTCTCAGTCCAACTCCGACTGCCACCTCGGTTGGATGTGGACGCGAGGCAGGTTCGTGGACGTGGTGCAGTGCTGCAGGGTGTCCACAAACCTGCTGGGGGTCCACGTTGCGGCGCTACCGTGGTGGGTGTGATTGACCCGCTCACCGTTCGACTCGGGTACCCCGAGGATGCCCGCTTGGTGATCATGGCGGTGGACGGCCTCGGCGCCAGCCATGCCAGCACCCACGGCGCCTATCACGCACTACGCCAAGGCATCGCCACCAGCGGGCGCATCATGGTGCCGGCCCCGTGGGCACGTGAGGCCGCCGCCCAGCACCGGGGCGAGGACATCGGTGTGTCACTCACGTTGCTGGCCGAACACAGCCGGTATCGGTGGGGTCCCATCACCCAGGCCCCATCCCTGCTCGACGGCAACGGCGGCTTCCCGTCCACCGCCCCAGACCTGTGGGACCACGCCGACCTGGATGAGCTTCGCCGGGAGTGTCGCGCCCAAATCGAACGGGCGGTGTTCTGGGGCTTCGACGTCACTCACCTCGACGCCCATCTCGACGCCTTGCATCTCCGCCCCGAATTCTTCGACATCGAGTTGGAGTTGGCGGTCGACTTCGGCTTGCCGTTGCGCCTGCCCGACGCCACCGATCAGCGTCGTGCAGGGTTTCCGTTCCGCCAATTGGCCACTGCCGAAGGCGTGGTGATCCCCGATCACACCTACGACATCACCATTTCCGGCGGGGCAGCCCAGGAGATGGACACGGTGTTGGCGGGGCTGCCACCGGGGGTGACGGAGATCCGGTTGTGGCCCGCCATGGACACCCCCGAGCTACGCGCCATCAACGTTGACTGGCCCATGCAGGTCGAACATCTCGAGTTGCTCACCGCCATCAACGACGAGCAGCGTTACCAAGGGGTGCAGTTCGTTGGGTACAAGGCGCTGCGACAGCTGCAACGCCAGGGCTGAATTTCGGCCCATCACCCCCACCCCACATCTCCCCATCCCCGCAACAAGAATGGGTCTCAGCTTCATTCTTGTTGGGCAAGATTGGCTAATTTGGGTATGTTCCCAAACAAGTCCGAGGTTTGGACCCATTTTTGTTGGGGTTGTTGGGTTTACAGGTATCCCACTGGACCGACATCGGGGAGGGTGCTGCCCCTCGATGAGGGGCGTTGTCTTGCACGTCACACAGGAGTGCTGGACAGCGCACCTGTGAACTCCTCCAAGAAACGCGCCACCACCTCCGCCAGCGGCACCACCGCTACCGAAGCAGCAACGGCTTCCCCTACCGCAACGGTGCCGTCCGTGTTGTCGGTGGTCGGCTGAGTCGGCCCACTCGGCTCGCTGCTGGCCTCGCCGATTGGCGGAAATTATAGCCACGATGACACATCGCCTTACACACCGACCACTGCTCTATTTCAGACCTGATACCCTTTAGAACACTGTTGGTTGAAGGGTCTTTGTCGAGATTTTCCAGTACTGACGTGCTCATGGATTTGAGAGTGGCGGCTACGTTTTGTATAGCCGGATTACCCAGATTGTCGATGACTTTCTTGCGGTCCTGGCGGATAAGTGCGGCCACGATGTGCACTGGCACCACAGGATTGTGACCCCGACGCTTCGCCTCCTGGGGGGCGAAGCCAAGCAGCAATGTGGCTTGATTCGATAACATGGTCACGCTGAATCAGTTTTCGGTGGTGGACGGATCGGCCCAGCGCTCACCACCAAAGCGATTCTGCACCTCGTCATCGAGTCGATTGGCCGTGTTGGCCACTGCGCCAATGGCACTGCGCAACTCCTCTGGATCCAGATAGTCACCCAGCAAGGTGTGGCTGAACACCAGGTTACATTTAGGGTCATCGCCTTCAAGCATGTGCAGTCCGATATGGCCGAACATGTACTCGTCGGTGTTGGTGGCCACCCATTTGAACAGCTCGGGAGTGGCCGGCACGTTCTGATTCATCAGCGCGTACAGCACCACTGACGTGCGCTCATCATCCATTTGGCGGGGGCTGACCACCACCATGGTGGATTCATACGCCACCATGAACCCGCCCCTGTCGGCGAGGCGGACATCACTGAGGAAGCCAGCCAGAATGCGCTGCACCTTGGTGGTGAGCAGGTCAAGATCTTCGGACATCGTCGGCTCCTTCGCTATTGCGACAGGCCAAATGTTCGGCCCGCAAAATCATTGGCCCGTTGGCGCTTTCACCTGAAGCAGCGGTAGTTGTCAGAACTCGGTGATGGCCCGGATCTGGTCCTGGATCACCTTGTATTCGGGGCTCATGGTGAGCGGCATGAGGGCCATCAGCTTTCCTACATTGCCGGTGACCTTCATACGCCCCTGCATGAATGCCGCGTTGGCATCGAGTTCGCCCTTGGCCACCTTCACGCTGTCGTCCCAGGTGGCAGCCAACGTGAAGTCGGCGTCATCGAGCAAGCCCAGCGCTTGATCGGTGACGTGGCCGCTTTCCACGATCTGGTAGTAGTCGATGTCGCCTTCGGGTCCACCGGTGACCTTGTAGGCCATCCGGGCAGTGGCGCCGGCCCGCTCGGGAAATGTCTGCGCCAGATCCTTGGCAGCGGCGTGCCATTCCTGCGACAGGTACTTGGCCATGGTTGTTGCGCTCCTCAGCTAGGGGTGGTCCGGCCTGGTGACCGGGAAGTCCCTGATGGTATCGAGTGCTACCGAACCCCGGCGAACAAGTCATCTTCCCAAGCCGCCATCACGCCATCTCCAGAATCGGACTCCGACCGGGTTGGCAGCGCTGACGGGAGCAAGCCCGGGGCTAGGTGATGGCGGGCCAGGATGAAGTCCTCCCACGGATATGCGTCGGCCGCAACTTCGTCCGGCAACCCGAACCAGAACGGCGACGTGGCGTCGATCTGGGTGGCGTGGGCGCGCAGGGCTTGGCTGCGGATGGCATAGAAGTGGCGGACATCGACCCGTGTGGTGATGCGATGATCGTGCGACGGGCGCTCGAACCAGCCTGCGTCGTACGGGGACGCCAGCCCCAAGGCCAGGTACCGCTCGTGCATGGCGGTGATACGCGCCCGTGACCAGGCCGAGTAGTACAGCTTCAACGGCTGCCACGCATCCCCCAGATCCGGACGATACGACTCGTCTCCGGAGCGTTCGAAGGCGGGCAACGAGATGTCGTGGACAGCCAGGTGATCCGGATGCGGGTAGCCCTGCTGATCGTCGCCATAGGTGATGATGACCTGGGGACGCAGACGACGAATTTCAGCCACCAAGCGGGCCACTGCCTTGTCCTTGTCAGCCTGATGAAAGCTGCGCGGATCGTCATTTCCGGCAGAGCCAGCCATGCCCGAATCCCGGTAGCCGAGTTGCACCACTTCGGTGAAACCGATGAGGCGGGTGGCCTCGGCCAATTCTGCGGCCCGCACCGCCGGCAGGTCATCGGTGGAGATGGTGCCCACCAACGCAGGATTCACGATGTCGCCCAATTCACCCCCGGTACAGCACACCAACGTGGTGCGCACCCCCTCGGCGGTGTAGCGGGCCACGGTGCCCGCCCCCTTGGACGATTCGTCGTCGGGATGGGCATGAACGGTGAGCAGCGAGAGTGATGCCATCGGGCGGGCAACTTACAGGGGGCCGGTGGCTAGGTGCGCGGCTCCAGTACTGACACCACTTCCACATGGGCGGTTTGGGGAAACAGGTCGAGCACCGTGGCATGGCGTAGGTCATAACCACCGTCACGCAACAACCCGATGTCACGGGCCATGGACGCCGCATCACAGCTCACCAGCACCAGGGTCTGGGGGGCGCACCCCAGCACCGTGGCCACCCCTTTGCGGCCCAGTCCAGCCCGGGCCGGATCGGCGATGACGGCAATGCGCTTGGCCCGTCGCACTCCTCGGGGCGGAGTCCACCCCTCCACCGGACTGCGGTGCACCATGGCCCCGGCTCCGAGGTTGAACTTGGCATCGGCAACTGCGGTGGGGCTGTCTTCCACCACGGCCACGTTGTCCATATTTCGTCCAATGGTGGCAGCGAACAGGCCCACCCCGCCGTAGAGGTCCACGAGTGCATCGGGTTCGCTCCCTGCCAGAGCCCGTTCCACCTCACTCACCAATGCCCCGGCGGCGGCCGGACCAGACTGAAAAAACGATCGAGCCGAGACGCGCAGCCGCACTCCCGCCACCTCCTCCTCTATCTCGCCCAGGACCTCCTTGGTGAGATCGGTGGCCGCCAGCATGGTGAGCTTGGTGTCGAATTCGGGCAGGCGCACCCCCTTGGTGGGGCCATCGATGACCACCACGGTTTCTCCACTGGCAACACTGGTGCGGATGAGTACCTCGGTGGCTCCTGGAAAACGTCCCTGGTCGAGAATGATCGAAACTCGTGGGTGAGTCACGGGGCAGGGGCCGGTAACGCATACCCCATGACCTTCGTGTTCACGGAACCCGGCACTCGAGCCCTTCACCGCCGCACGCGCCGTGGTCCGCCACCCGAACGGATCCACTGCGGCCCCTCGTCGAACCAGGTCCGCAGCGTTTTCCATGCGACCGATACGACGCAGCGCATCCACCACGATGTCGACCTTCAATGCTCCTTGAGCGTCATCGACCACGTGCTGCCATGAGCACCCACCGCAGCCACGGCTCACATTGCGACACGGCGGAACCCGACGTGTCGCCGCTGCCTCCACCACTTCCACCACGGTCGCCCGGGCATGATCGCCACGCTCCTTCGTGAGCTCCACCCGCACCAGTTCGCCGGGCAACGCCCCGTGGACGAACACCACACGACCATCAGGTAGGTGTCCAATGGAATCACCGCCCGCCGCTATCCGTTCGGTGCGTAGTTCCACGAGAGTCATGAGTGGCAGCGTACGGCCGGAGTGCGACCGCAGGGAGCCACGAGGCCGGGCGAGCACCGAAGCGCCAGCGGCGCAGCACAGCCCCAAGCCACCGGCCGGAGTGCGACCGCAGGGAGCCACGAGGCCGGGCGAGCACCGAGTGTCTCGTGCAATACACAACAATCAGACTCATGCGCCGATCCAAGGTGTCTACCCGTGAGTTCACGATCGAATGTGATTCGTCAGTGACGATTCGTCGATGCAAAGCCAAGCCACCACGTACGTAGTGAGCGCAACCAGGATCAGCCCATTTTCGCACGGCCGTTGGCTCCAAAGCCCGCCTCTCACCCCCGGTATGGGCGAGGCCGAAGCGAAGCCGGTCAGCCAGCTTCGGCGGCGGCCGCCGTTGTTTGTAGCGCCGCAACGCGACTGGGACGAGGGCCACGATCGCGTAATACCTGCGACACGGGCGGTGGAGGCGTCGCTTCCTCGGGCTCTTCGCGACCGCTGAGTTTACGCAGCCATTTGGTGAATTCCTCAGGGGGCAGCGGCTTGGAGATGACATACCCCTGAACCCGGTCTGCTCCGAGGTCGCGCAGAGCCTTCAATTCTTCGGTCGTCTCGGCCCCTTCGGCCACCACTTCAAGACCCAGGTTGTGACCCAGATCGATGATGGAGCGCACGATGACGGCGTCTTGCTGATTCACCAACATGCCGCGCACGAATGACGCATCTACCTTGATCTCGTCGATCGGCAACTGCTGCAATTGCGACAGCGACGAGAACCCGGTTCCGAAGTCATCCACGCTGATTTTGACCCCCAGCGAGCGGAATGCCGACAGCGCTGCGCGAGCCAGGGCCCGGTCGAGCATCACCTCGCGCTCGGTAATCTCCAGTACCAAGAACTCGCCGGGTAGTTTGTGCTGCGTCAACAACTGCGCAATGAATGACGGCAGACCCTGATCAAAGAAGTTGCGCACCGACAGGTTCAACGCCACGGCCAATTCAAAACCTTCGGCTCGCCACTGCGCTGCCTGACTAATGCCTTGCTCCAACACCCAGCGGGTCAGTGGCTGAATCAACCCAGACAACTCCGACAGTTCGATGAACGCCGCAGGAGTGAGCAGACCCAGTTGACGATGTTGCCAACGTACGAGACCTTCGGTTCCCACTACTCGGCCGGTTTTGAGATCGACCTTGGGCTGGTGGTATACCCGGAAATCACCGTTGGCAATGGAGGCTCGCATCTCGCCCAACAACTGCAAACGTCTCAGGTTGGCAGCGTCATCGTCGGGTGTGGCAAACATATGCGAACGGCCCGTTTGTTTGGCCTCGTACATGGCGGCATCGGCTCGTCGTAACAACGCCGCACCGTCTTCACCGTCACCGGGGAACATGGCAATGCCGGTACTGGCGCCAGCCTGGATGGTCATGTCGTCGACCGTGATCGGAGGGGTGAGACACGACGCAATGGTCTCCGCCACTCGGGCGGCTGATGCGGCATTGGCCGGTTCGATGAGTACGGCAAACTCGTCGCCTCCCAACCGCGCCACTACGGATCGATCAGGAAGGTAAGCGCCTAGACGACCGGCGATGGCCTGCAAAAGATGATCGCCAACCGCATGGCCTAGCGTGTCGTTGACTTCTTTGAATCCATTGAGATCAAGCAGCAGCACCGCCAGACCATCACCAGTACTTTTGGCGTCTTCCAAGCGGGCACGCATGTGATCGTTGAACAGTGAACGGTTGGGTAGGCCAGTGAGATTGTCATAGAGCGCCTGTTTGCGCACTGTGGCCTCGGCCTCTTGTTGACGGGTGATGTCCACCAGAACGCCGCGCATACGCAGTGCTTTGCCATTTGAGTCGCGTTCCACACGGACCGTGTCTCGTACGAACACGGGGTTGCCATCACCGCCGATCATGCGAAAGTCGATGACGAAGTCACGCTCGTTGGTGACCCCTGCTCGACGGCTGGCCTCCTCGCGTTCTCGATCATCGGGGTGGACATAGTCCGCCCACCGGGAGATGAGTGCGGTCGGATCCAACCCGAGAAGGTCGCGCGACTGAGGGCTGACGAAGGTCCGCATGAGCGTGTCGGGATCGCCCTCCCACACAACTGCATCTAAACCGGTAAGTAAGT
>JAYVGK010000086.1:0-8661 GCA_043772215.1 Acidimicrobiales bacterium
CGTTGGGCGCACCCGGCCCGGACCATTGCGTGATCATCTGCAGGGCGTTTCGGACCGTCTCGATGATGCCGTGCGTGAATGCTGGGAGGTGGCCAAGCAGGGTCACGCGTTGCAGGCTGCGGGCCGCCACGTAGACGCCACTGCACTCACCCGGGACTTCAAGGAGGCGCAGACGGAACTGGACCGCGCGTCGCCGGAGCGCAAGACGGTGCTCGAGTCCACGGTGAGGTCGCTGCAATCGTCGCTGCAATCAGCCGATCGCTTGAAGAACGTCACCCAGACCACCCAAGATCGCCTGCGCCAACTCGACGCCCAGATGGATGAGTTGGTGGTGCGAGCCGTGGAGTTGTCGGTGTCGGCCACCACGGTGGACGATCTGTCTGGACTGCGGGTGGATGCCGACTCATTGGTGTCCAATATGGAAACCTTGCGCCAAGCAATGGAAGAGACCCGGACGGTCGCCAGCGCATAGCCCTTGATCCGTTTAACATCAAGGCCATGATCAAGCTCTTCCGTCGATCCTGGAACTATCTCACTGCGTTGCTCACGGGAAAATTCAACGAGAAAGCCGACCCCAAGGTTCAACTGGAGCAGGCCCTCATCGAGGGGCAGGAGCAGCATCGTCGGCTCAAGGAACAAGCGGCCAACGTCATCGCCAATCAGAAGCAGACCGAGATCCAGTTGGATCGCAAGATGGATGAGCTGGAAAAGATCAACGGTTCAGCCCGTCAGGCGGTGCTCATGGCCGATGATGCCTCCAAGAAGGGTGACCCGGCCAAGGCCACGGAGTACACCAACGCCGCCGAGTCCTTTGCCAACCGGCTCATCGCCTTGGAGTCAGAGGTGGAAAACCTCAAGCAGCTGAACCTCACTGCCACTCGGGCGTCGGACCAGGCCAAGTCGGCGGTCACCACCAGCTCTACCCAGTTGCAGAAGAAGTTGGCAGAACGCCAGAAGCTGCTCAGCCAATTGGATCAGGCCAAGATGCAAGAGCAGATGAACAAGACCATGGCATCGCTGTCGGAGACCGTGGGCGCAGATGTGCCATCCATCGACGAGGTGCGGGCCAAGATCGAGCAGCGCTACGCCAAGGCCATGGGCGCCGCAGAGTTGGAGGGAAGCAGTGTGGAGGCCCGGATGCTCGAGGTGGAGCAGGCGTCTTTGAATACCGAGGCCCAAGCCCGCCTGTCGCAGATCAAGGCATCACTCGGTCTGGGTGAGGCGCCCGCAGCTGCACCGGCTGCTCCGGTAGCGGCTCCCGCAACTATTGCTGACGCCGGCACCGCCCAGCCAGGCTGACAGGGCCCCGCTGGAGTGGGTGGTTCAGCCCAGCACTACGAGGTCGTCGCGGTGCACCATCACCGCAGGCGCCTCGTCTGGCAGATCGGCGCTTCGGCGTCCAGCCACCCCGGCTGCATCCTCGGCGCTGTAACGACACAGGCCCCGGGCAAACACCACACCGTCGGGTCCGGAGATCTCGACTGCCTCGCCTTCGGCAAAGGAACCCGACACCGCCCGGACACCGGCAGGCAGTAGCGACACACCGCGCTCCATCAGCGCTTGGCGGGCTCCGGCGTCCACCGTCAACCGGCCGGCAGTGTCCACGGCAAAGGCGATCCACAACTTGCGGGCCGACAACCGACGATCGTGGGGCCGCACCGTGGTTCCAACGCCGGCCACGCCGGCTACTGCATCAATCAAGCCATCAACACGTCGTGAGCCAGCGATGACGGCCCGCACTCCGGAGAACGAGGCGATCCGGGCGGCCCGCAATTTGGACACCATGCCTCCGCTGCCATGAGGTGACCCGGCGCCGCCGGCCATGGCTTCGAGCTCGGGGGTCACTACGTCCACATACGAGATCAGGGTGGCGTCGGAATTGGTACGCGGGTTGGCCGTGAACAGCCCGGCGGTATCGGTGAGCAGCACCAACACATCAGCGCCGATCATGTGGGCCACCAATGCCGCAATTCGGTCGTTGTCACCGAAGCGAAGTTCATCATCGGCAATGGCATCGTTTTCGTTGACCACCGGTACCACCCCCAACTCCAACAGCCGACCAAATGTGTCACGCGCGTGGAGGTACTGGGCCCGGGCGAAGAAATCGTACGGGGTGAGTAGCACTTGGCCGCTGACCAGACCGTGGGCCGCAAATGAGTCGTCCCATACCCGCATCAACCGGCTTTGACCCACCGCCGACACCGCTTGCAGGGTGAGCATGTCGGTGGGTCTGCGTCCACCAAGGCCTACAGCATCGAGTCCTGCCGCCACTGCAGCACTCGTAACCACCACTACCCGGTGACCATCAGCGCGCAGACGGGCCACTTGTTCGCATACCCGCTCGATGGATTCCGGGTTGATGGCTCCGTGCTCGTTGGTGAGCGAAGAGGACCCGATCTTGGCCACAACCGTAAGCATGCGTACTACTCGTATTCGAAAGCGAACGTACCGATGCGAACCGTGTCGCCGGTACGCGCCCCCGCTCGCGCCAGCGCGCGATCCACGCCGATGCGCTTCAATTCATTGTGCACATGGGTGAGGGCTTGGCGGTTGTTGATGTCAGAAACGGCAACTGCGCGTTCCGCCATACGCCCAATGACGGTCCACGAGGCATCGTCGCCGCGTTCGATACGCACGCCCTCCTCTTCGGGGCGATGCACCACATAGGTGGGCGCTTCGGGCTGAGCGGATCGCGCCTCGGCCACCAATGGCGCCAACCGGGTCAGCAACTCGCGCAGCCCCACACCCGCCACGGCCGAAATACACAATTCGGGAGCGTCGGGCAGCAGCGTCAACAAGTCCTCACGGGTGGCTCCCAATGCACCGATGGCGTCGAGCTTGGTGCCCACCACGATACGGGGGCGGGCCAACAGTTCGGGTCGATAGGCCCCGAGTTCATTGAGCAGAATCTCTTCTTGGCGGCGCGGCGACATGTCATCACCAGCCGACAGATCCACCAATACCAACAAAACCCGGGCCCGTTCCACGTGACGTAGGAATTGATGACCAAGGCCGCGCCCCTCACTGGCCCCTTCGATGAGACCAGGGATATCGGCCATCACAAAATCGAAGTCACCACGGGGATCTAGTGGGGTACCAAAGCGCTGCAACCGCACCACACCGAGGTGTGGCTCCAAGGTGGTGAATGGGTAGTCCGCCACCTTGGGCTTGGCTGCCGACACGGTGGAGATGAGGGTGGACTTGCCTGCATTGGGGAAACCCACCAAGGCCACATCGGCCATGAGTTTCAACTCGAGGTTGCACCAGCGTTCCTCCCCCACCTCGCCCTGTTCACCAAAGTCAGGAGCACGGCGGCGATTCGACAGGAACGACGCATTGCCTCGTCCCCCTCGGCCACCGCGAGCGATGATCCACCGGTGGCCCTCAGCCGCCAGGTCGGCCAGTACTTCGCCTTCGCCGTCTTTGACGACGGTGCCCACAGGGACGTGGACGATGGTTTCAGACCCAGTTTTGCCGTGGGCTTCCTTGCCGGTGCCGTGATTGCCATCCCCAGCCCGGCGAAATGGGTGGTCGCGGAACCCCAACAGCGATGCCACGTTACGGTCGGCGATGAGCCACACATCGCCGCCCTTGCCACCGTTGCCACCGTCGGGCCCGCCCCGCGGTACGAAGGGCTCCCGGCGGAACGACACTGCGCCGGCCCCACCATTGCCCGCCTTGATGTGGAGCTGGGCCTCATCCACAAAGTTCATACACACATCCTGACGCCAGCACCGGCGGGTTCGATTCCAACGCGAATGAAGACCGGCTCGAGGCCGGTCTTCATGAGGAGCGGGCCACTGGCCCAGGGGGCTCAGGAGGGGAGGACGCTGATGAGCTTGCGGCCACGGCGCTCACCGAAGGTGACCACACCGGGCTTCAGGGCAAACAAGGTGTCGTCAGAACCCTTGCCTACGTTTTCGCCGGGATGGAACACGGTGCCCCGTTGGCGCACGATGATCGATCCGGCGGTGACGACGGTGCCCCCGTACACCTTGACTCCAAGCCGCTGGGCATTGGAATCACGGCCGTTGCGGGTAGAACCGCCACCTTTGGTCTTGGACATTGTTCAGCTCCTTGTTTCGGTGCAGAGATCAGTACGGACGAGGGTCACGCCGTGATGGCGGTGACTTCAACCGTGTTGTAGTTCTGACGGTGCCCCCAACGCTTGCGGGCCCGAGCCTTCGACTTGTACATGAAGCCCACGATCTTGGGGCCCTTGGTTTCGGCAATGACCTTGGCCGACACGGTGGCGCCAGCGAGGGCCGCCCTACCCGAGACCACATTGTCACCATCGACCAGCAGCACCGGGGCGAAGGTGACATCAGCACCCACCTCCACGCCGAGGAGCTCGACGTCGAGACGCTCGCCCTGAGCCACTTTGTACTGCTTGCCACCGGTTTTGATCACTGCGTACATAGGGTTTCCACCCTACACGAGCGCACTCTCAACAGCGGACCATCACGATGTGAGTTCTGCATCGAAGACCAACCCGCGACCAGCACACGTGGGACAAGCAGTGGACAGTGACTCCACCAGGCCCTCGGAAATGCGTTTGCGGGTCATCTCCACGAGGCCCAGTTCTGAGATCTCGAACACCTGGGTGCGTGTCTTGTCCCTCGCCAGGGCTTCGCGGAAGGATGAAACCACCGATCCCCGATTGGCTCGGTTCTCCATGTCGATGAAGTCGATGACGATGATGCCGCCAATGTCACGTAACCGGAGTTGGCGAGCGATTTCCTCGGCTGCCTCCAAGTTGTTGCGATACACCGTCTCCTCCAGCGACGTAGACCCCACGTTCTTGCCGGTGTTGACATCGATGACAGTGAGAGCTTCGGTGCGCTCGATGATGATCGAACCACCCGAGGGCAGCCACACCTTGCGATCAATGGCCTTGTGGACCTGCTCATGGACGTGGTGCTGCTCGAAAATGGGCAGCGCCTCGGTGGCAGGGTCGTGGAACTCCACTCGGCCGGCCAATTCCGGACTGATCGACTCCACGTAGTTGCGAATTTCGCCGTACAACACCCGATCGTCGATGATGACGCCGCGATAGTCGCCGCTGAACTCTTCGCGAATCACCCGAACCGCCAAATCCGGTTCGCTGTAGAGCAGTGCCGGACCCTTGGTCCGTTGGGCCTTGGCATCGATTTGGGTCCAGGTGGCCACCAACAGTTCCACGTCACGACGCAGTTCATCGGCCGATACTCCCGACGCCGCGGTACGGACAATGATGCCGTGACGAGCTGGCTTCACTTCGTCCAGGATTCGGCGTAGACGTTTACGCTCGTCATCGGGGAGGCGCTTGGAGATGCCATAGGTGTCGGAGTTGGGAATGAGCACCACGAAGCGCCCCGGCATGGAAACTTCTTGGGTGAGTCTCGCTCCTTTGGATCCAATGGGATTCTTTGTCACCTGGCACAACACGAGTTGGCCGTTGCGCAGTACCTGCTCAATACGAGCATCCCCGCGTGCCGACGTGCTCTCTACATCAGCTGCGTCGAATTGCAGATCACCCCGGTAGATCACGGCATTCTTCGGGGTGGCGATGTCCACGAATGCTGCTTCCATCCCGGGCAGCACATTTTGTACGCGGCCCATGTAGATGTTGCCGTGGATTTGCGTGGAGTTGTCCGTAGGCCGGCTGACGTAGTGCTCGATGAGTGAGCGTCCTTCGAGCACCGCAATCTGGGTGGCCGACTCGGTGACGTGTACACACATGAGGTAGCGGCCTACGGGTCGTCCGTTGCGCTCACGACCGCGTCTCGGCTCGGCCATGACGGCAGGCCCCACCGCGTTCTTACCTCGGCGCCGCCGGGGTTGCTCGGCACCATCGTCGTTGGCCACAGTGCCGTCATGGCTTGATGCACCCAGCCGGCGGCCCTGTTCCACCGCCGCAGTGGTGATGGGGGCCTCTGGCCCTTCGCTGCGCCCGTTGTCGGGACGGGGCCGACTGGGGCGGTCTCGGTCGCGACTGCGGCGATTGGGTCGCGCTTTTGTCGACGGTACCGCTACAGCGTTGGTCGCCGGGGCGGGGACAGTTGGATCTGGATGAGGGGCGGGACGCGAGTCGCCTATCCGAGGTCGATGGCTGGTCGGCGTCTCCGTAGGTGCATCCGCAGCGTCAGGTTTGCCTTCCCACGGCGGATCGGGCATGTCGTCAGGGCGACGATCGAGTTCAGCCGGGACTGCTTCGGCCTGGGAGCGCCGCTTGGCCCGTGGTTGAGCGGTGGGCGTCGTCGGTCGGGCGGCATCCGCAAGACGGTCATCGGCTCGGCCGTCAACGATGAGGCCGTCATCGGCACCGAGGCCGGGAACGGACTTACGGCGATTTCTGCCGCCTCGTGAACCGCGCCGCCGTTTGGCCGCCGAATCCGGGCGACGCTCGGCGGTTGGGGGATTACCTACGAATGCGGGGCCTGCCGCCGAAGGCGCCTCTGCTGGCGCGCTTGGCACCGGCCCGGTGGATGAGTGCTGCGTGGGGACCAAGGGGTCCGACATGAAGCGATTCCCTTCTCGAACTGCCACCGCTGGTCCGTGGTGCGCACGCCAACGGACACGATGGAAGGGCCGCAGTCGCGTGGATGTCGCGCGGCGCAGCGATGATGGCTGCGAACTTCCGGGACAGCGCGCCAGGGCGATTGGACATGAACGTTTGGTTGCATCCGAGACTCCACCGCAGCCACTGCTACAGCTCCAGTGGCCAACCGGTCGGCGGGCAGTCGCCGGTGGCGCGCCACCAGAACCACCGCAATGAAGCTGACTTTCAGCGCTCCGACCAAGAATCCCGTCATAACGCAATCACCCTACCTGACTCCACCGTTCGTACTCCGGGGCGTACTCTTCGGGTCGTACTCCTCGGGTCTTACTCCGGGCCCTGCTCCGGGGCTGGCCACTCGATGAGGTCGATGAAACGTCAATAGACGCCGAAGGCGCCTTGAGGGATCGCAAACCGCCACGCCATAGGTTGGCCCCGCTGATGAGTACAGTCCGCATCGAACGCCAAGCCACTGGCGCCGAGGGCCTGTCTCTGCGCTTGGACCTGGCCGACTCGGGGTTGCCCAGACGTGGAGTGAGCGCTGCTCGCACACGACGTTCAGCGCCGACACCGCCACCTCGGTTGGGCAATCGGTGGAGCCGCGGTTGCGCCAATTGCAGGCTGCCATCTCCTGTGACCCTCGGTCCCGATGCCACCCTTGCCGAGGCTCACTCCATCATGGCCCGTTTCCACATTTTCGGGGTGGCTGTGGTGGAGGGCGGCGATTGGCTGGTTTGGTTACTCACCAGCCCTGACATCCGTTTTTGCGCCGACGGTGGCTACGCCAAGCCAGTGGACGAGTTCATGACGAGTGCGGGGCTCATCACGGCGGCGGTGGGCACCACGTTGGAGGTGGGCAAAGACATCCTGCATCAGTATCGCATCGAGAAGTTGCCGTTGGTGGAGGACATGGACGGCTCCGTGGGCTCATCACGGTGAAGGACATTCTCAGGGCTCGGACCCATCCATTTGCTTCCCTTCATAGTGCCGAATGACAGCGCTGTGCCGCCGCCGCCGGGGTGGGGGCGGACCTCGAAGCCCGTTGTGATGCACTGGTTGCGGCGGGCGTTGATGCGGTGAAGGTGCGAGTGGAGGCGAATCGGCGTGCCGACGTGCTGCGACGCCGCCTGCCCCCCGCCCCGACGGCTACCGGAAGCGGTGCATCTCCACGTTGAGTACAAGGCCGATGGAGGCGAACGACACGATGGTGGACGACCCGCCGTAGCTCAGTAGCGGTAGGGGAATGCCGGTGATGGGCATCATGCCCATGGTCATCCCGATGTTCTGGAAAATGTGGAACAGGAACATGGCCAACACACCAACGCAGATCAGCGTGCCTGCGGTGTCACGAGCCGAAGCGGCCGCCCGCCAAATACGGGCGCACAGCACTCCGAACGCAAGGAGCACCGCACCCCCACCCAACAAACCCAGTTGCTCGCACAACGCAGTGAAGATGAAGTCGCTGTGCTGCTCGGGCACGAAGCCGTATCGGGTTTGGGTACCGTGCAGCAGTCCTTTGCCGAACAGACCGCCTGAGCCGATGGCAATCTTGGACTGGTTGAGGTTGAACGCCGACCCACCAATGTCACCGTTCGGGTTGATGAAGGCCAACAACCGGTTGGTTTGATAGTCCGCCAACACATGGAACACCCGTACCGCCAAGAACACCGACACTGCCCCCAACACAATGAGGGTGGCCACGTGTCCAGCTCGCGCCCCGCCCAGCCACAACATGGCCAACGCGATGGCCAAGAACACCAAAGCAGAACCCAGGTCGGGTTGGATGAAGATCAGAAATGTGGGCACTGCGGTGAGAATGAGAACCACAAAGAATCGGCGCAAATCCAACTGACTGCGCTGCGCCGCCCCATATCCAGCCAGCGAAACGATGATGGCGATCTTGGCAAATTCGGCCGGCTGAAGCTGGAACGATCCCACGTCGAACCAACCCTGCGCCCCTTTGTGCACCGTCCCCAACGGACTCAGCACTGCCAGCAACGCCACCACAGTGGCTGCGTAGATCAGTACGGCACTGTCCACAAACACGCGATAGTCAACGCTCATCACGGCAAACATCACGCCGATGCCGAGCACCATGAACAGCACCTGCTTCTGCACAAATG
>JAYVGK010000087.1:0-2595 GCA_043772215.1 Acidimicrobiales bacterium
GGCCTGCGCTATAAGAGGCAGCAGATTACCAACGTGCTCAACTATGGCCGTGGTGCCAACAAGCCCATGCCCGCCTGGGGAACCGTGGGCGGCGGCCCGGCCAACGACCAACAGATCTCGGATTTGGTGAACTACCTCCGTTACGAGTCCATCAAGGAAAATCCGGTGGCCCTCAAGGCGTACAACGAAGCGTGGGACACCAATGGCCACAATCATGACGCGGCCTACGACAAGGCATTCGTGGCGGCCGCCGCTGAGGCACAGGATGAATCCACGAAGGCTCTCGGCGAGGCCAAGAAGCTTCCCGGCAACGCTGGAAAGTCGGACGGCGAAATTCTCTTCAACATCAACTGCGCCCGCTGCCACACCAATGGCTATTCGTGGAACGAGCCCAAGAAGTCGGGCGGTGGTTGGTACGGCCCGTACCTCAGCAAGGAATCGCTGACCAATCAATTCCCTGCCGCCGCCGACCAAGCAGCATTCATCAAGAACGGTGTGGACGACCAAAAGGGTTACGGCACCGGAGGTGTGAACCACTGGAGTGGGGGCGGGATGGCGTACTTTGCCAACGTGCTCACCGATGACCAGATCAACCAGATCGTGGCCTACGAGCGGGGTCTGTAGATGCTCACGGCCCTCACGCCCTTTACTTTGGCTGCGCTCAAATGGGACCCAACCATTCGCGGCATCTTGTTTCCCGGCATCATGATCGTCATCTTGTGTGGCAGTTCCTATGTGTTGCTGGCCACGAACATGGGCAATCGCCTCGGGTTTCTGGTGGCGCTGTCGGCGATGGTCGGCTGGGTGTTCCTCATGTCCTCGGCCTGGTTGCTGTACGGCATCGGTCTCAAGGGGCCCACTCCGTACTGGAGGGTTCGTGAGGTGGTCACCGGCAACGACATGCTGAAGGTGGCCCAATACCGACCGGCGGCAATGCTGGCCACGGCTCGGTTCAACATTGCCAACCTGTGTGTCAACGAAGACGCCATCAAGGGCAAGAACGATGACGACACCGCCCAACTTGTCAAGGTGGCCAATGCGGGGGCAGCCAAGCGTCGCGACGTCGTAGCCAAGCAGGTCGGTTGGAAGCCAATCTGTGAAGGCTCACCCATCCGTGGGGAAGCCCAAGCAACGGTTGACTCGAACATCGTTCGTTCGGTTACCGATCCGGCCAAGACCCCGTTGGCCTTGTTCGCCAAGCCCACCGAATACTCGCCAGTGGCAGCATGGGACCGTGGGGGCGACAATGAGATGTTCGCCATCGGCCACCACAAGTTCTTCCCATTCCACCATTCCGCCCACTGGTTTGCCATCACCGTTCATCCATTGAAGATCCAGGTCATCAAGACCCCGGTGGTGGGGCCAGGCCAGGTACAGGCCAAAGATGACAAGGGTGCCCTGGTCTTCAAGGACGTCACGTCCTATGTGAAGGACCCCGCCGGGCAGTTCGTCATCGATGCATCCAAGCCTGCCACTACGGTCCTGTCGATACGTGATCAAGGGTCTAAGCGCAAGCCGCCCTTCGTGCTCTTCATATCCTCGGGGTTGGCGCTCACCATCTTGGTGAGTGTGCTGCACAAGCGAGACAAGCAGGTGATGTCGGCCATGTCGGCAGGGGGCAGCAAAGCCTTGGTGAAGGCATAACCTGACCCCGTTGTCGGGTGTTCCAGTCCGTCTGCGCACTAGAGGAAACCGATGTCTGACTATCTGCCGATCCTTATCCTCTTCGTGCTGGCCTTCGCCTTCGTATTCGGGTCCATCCTGGCGTCGAGCCGTTTGGGGCCCAAACAGCGTCGTACCAGCGCCAAAATTGCCCCGTACGAGTGCGGCATCGTTCCGGACAGCGACACCACCGAGCGTTTCCCGGTGAAGTTCTATCTCGTGGCCATGATCTTCATCATCTTCGACATCGAGGTCATCTTCTTGTACCCGTGGGCCGTGTTGTTCGGGCAACTGGGCACGTTTGGTTTGGTGGAGATGGTGCTGTTCTCGGTGTCGGTGGTGGTGGCATTCGTGTTCCTGATCTCCAATGGCGCACTCGACTGGGCTCCCACCAAGTCGTTGCGCCGTATGGAGTCCATGGTGACCCAGAGTCGCAGTACGTCATCCACCATTCGCCGTATCGCCAAAGACGGCACCGTACGCAGCAACGAGGAGGCGGCCTGACATGGGACTCGAGGATCTGAATCACAACTTCCTCACCGGTTCATTGGAGAGCTTGGTGAAGTGGTCGCGCTACAACAGCAGTTGGCCTGCATCGTTTGGCCTGGCCTGTTGTGCGATCGAGATGATGGCCACCGGAGCAGCGTCGTTCGACTTGGCGCGCTTTGGTATGGAGGTGTTTCGAGGCTCACCTCGTCAAGCCGACATCATGATCGTGGCTGGACGGGTTTCACAGAAGATGGCCCCGGTGTTGCGTCAGGTGTACGACCAGATGGTAGAGCCCAAATGGGTCATCTCCATGGGTGTGTGTGCCAGTTCCGGTGGCATGTTCAACAACTACGCCATTGTGCAGGGTGTGGATCAAATCGTGCCCGTGGATGTGTACGCCCCCGGATGCCCCCCCGGCCCAGAAACGTTGATCCACGCCATTCT
>JAYVGK010000088.1:0-3065 GCA_043772215.1 Acidimicrobiales bacterium
GAAGAGTTGGCGCAGATGCTGTACAACGCGCTGCTCAACGCCGATCAAATGATGATGCGGGCGTTGGCCAAAGCAGCAGTGACGCGCTTCAGTGGCATGGAGCCGGGCCGCCCAGTGGGGGGCACGTATTACCTCTACCGCACCCTTCGCAACCTGGACCTGGAGGGCATGCTGGACAAGCTCATGGAATCTTCCAAGGAGCAGGCCGGGGGAGAGCTCACCGGGCTGGAGGAACGTCTCGAGCGTGACGAGTTCGAGAGTCGGATCACGCAGATGCGCCAAGAAATAGAAGCGGAAATCCGGCGCCGATTGGTGGCCGATCGTGGCGCCGAGGCCATGGCCCGCACCTTGCGCAAGCCCCTGCCCGAAGATGTCGACTTCATGCATGCCACGCGCGAAGAAATGGTGTCGTTGCGTAAAGCCATCTATCCGCTCACCCGCAAACTAGCGGTGCGTCTGGCTCGTAAACGCCGCCATGGTCGTAAAGGTCCATTGGACTTCCGTCGTACCGTGCGTACGTCGCTGAGCTATGGGGGGGTGCCGGCCGAGCCTAAATTCAAATATCCGCGTCCGGCCAAACCGGAGATCATCGTCATTGCCGACATCTCCGGGTCGGTGGCGGCCTTTGCCCGTTTCACACTGCAGTTGGTGTATGCCATTTCCGGCCAATTCTCCAAGGTACGCAGCTTCGTCTTCATCGACGGCGTGGATGAGGTCACCAAGTACTTCGAAGGAGTGGAGGACATCACCGAGGCCATTCACCGAGTCAATACTGAGGCCGATGTCATCTGGGTGGATGGCCACTCGGACTACGGTCACGCCTTCGAGGCGTTCTGGAACCGGTGGGGCAAGGAAATCACCCCGAAGTCAACCATCATCCTTCTAGGCGATGCCCGCAACAATTATCACTCCTCGCAGGCCTGGGTGGTCAAGGAAATGCGCAAAAAAGCCCGGCACGTGTATTGGCTGAATCCGGAACCACGGAGCTACTGGGACACCGGTGATTCCATTCTGTCCGAGTACGCAGTACATACCGACGGTGCCTTTGAGTGCCGCAACCTGCGTCAGCTGGAACGATTCGTAGAGCAATTGGCCTAATTATCAGGGCGCACCGACGGCCGATTCCATCTCCCGCAGGCGGTGTGCGGCGCTTTGAATTGTTGTACTCACGTAATGCCCAACCGTCGAGGCACGGCCATCCACGGTGATCGCTCGGTCCTCATCGTCGCTCCTTCGCTTGTCCAAGGCGTCGGCCGCCGCCATCGCCGCTATCGTCAACGAGGCCAGCACCGTGGCCGTGGAGATGGTGGCCGGCACGCTGACGACTGCGTGTGTGTTGGCCGCCAATGTCGCTGAACGCGACACTGAATCCAAGGTACTGGCAAGCCCCTCCAATGCTGCCGTGGTGGTGGCGGCCAGATCGAGAGCCGATGCCCCTGCGGCACCGGGTTTGCGAATCACTCGATCCCAGGCGTCGTCGCCCTGCGGGCCGTTCAGCACCACGCTGTAGCGGCGCCCGAACGACCGCAACGCCACGACTGCATCAGGGAAGTTCATATGGTCGTCCATAGAGACCAACCGTAGCCTTCGGGCCTTGAGCTACGTGATGCCGATACCTTGGGGCAGGCGGTTGCGCTCCCAGCCCAGCAAGGCCACGGCAGCCTCGCAGGCAAACCTGTCCGTCATACCGCCCACGTAGGTAACGGCTGCCTGAATGGCCTCTGGTGACCCGGCTCCGAATGCCCCTACCCCGGTCCCGTTCCCCATCTGCGATGGTACGGACACATAGTGATCCACCAGTGCGCGCAGCACATCGACAACTGCTCGCGCCTGGTCTTGCGACGACGCCCGTAGGTAGATCCGTTCGTAGTTGCACGTTCGAAATGCGGCAAGCGCATCGGCGTAGTCGGCATCCATACCCACACGCCCTGTGCGCGCCACGCACGACACCACGGCTCGGATGAAGGCATTGAGTTGGGAGCTCCGGGTCATACCGCACAACTCCGTCACGATGGTGGGAAGTGCAGACACCACAACGATGCCCGCCGACACTGCATCTTCGAAGTCATGGCATACATAGGCAATACGGTCGGCCCAACTCACCACCTCCCCTTCGGGAGTCGACGGTGCAGGACGTGACCACGAGTGATTGCGAACACCGTCGATGGTCTGCGCGCAGAGGTTGAGGGGAGCGAGCACCACATCGGCCCCCCACACCGCATGGTCATACCCACCTTCCACATACGGCGACAACGCGTCCTCACTTGCATGCCCGCCAGGTCCGTGCCCGCAGTCGTGCCCCAAGGCAATGGCCTCAGCCAGCGCCACGTTGAGGCGACACGCCTGGGCGATGGACCGAGCCACTTGAGCCACCTCGATGGCGTGGGTGAGCCTGGTGCGTTGGTGATCACCGGGGAAGACGAACACCTGGGTCTTGCCGGCCAAGCGGCGGTACGCAGTCGAGTGCAGAATGCGGTCCCGGTCCCGTTCGAAGCAGGTACGCAACGGATCCGGTTGTTCCTCCATTGAGCGCATGCCGGCACCGGTACTGCGGGTGGCTCCAGAGGCAAGGGTGGACGCCTCCGAGGATTCGCGCTCTTCACGCAGTAGCGGCACCACCGACCCCACCGGCGGCGCCGCGTCGGCATGGGCATGTCTGGTGGCAGCTGCGGCACCGGTGGCAAGGTGTCCAGACATCGTTGCCGCCCACGCCTTCGCACGCTCGCTATAGGCCAGCGGTGAGTCCATTGCCTGAGCCTAGGGCTCAGACATCAGGTGCCATCGACCACAAACCGGGCCAGCAACTGCGGGCTGGGCAACCAGCACTCCTGTTTGCGACCGAACCATGCGTAGCGGTGGGCGGCCAACAGCCGATATGCGGCATCGCGCAGTGGACGCGGTATAACCAGGCCCACCATCGCCAGCTTCCACGGGTAACCCAGCAGGCCAGCCAACCGCAGAGCCGCACCACTATGAGTGAATGCCTGCCCTCCAACAATAAGTACCAACGAATCCACATCGGAATACACGCCATAGGCACTAGCCAAATGCTGACCGCGCACTGA
>JAYVGK010000089.1:0-6973 GCA_043772215.1 Acidimicrobiales bacterium
TGTCGGCAATGGGCGTGCCGAACCCGGGCTGATGCCCGAATCCGTGGAAGTTGATGGTGGCCCCGCCAAAGTCGAGGTGTTCGCCCTCCCAGTCGAGGATCGTGCCGGCCACGCAGACATACCCCGCAGCGGGGTCGTGCATTGCCACCAAGGTCCGCAGCCAACCGGGCTCCACCCGCATGTCGTTGTTGATGAGGGCGATGACATCACCCGATCCGGATGCTGCCGCCAGGTTCACCGCAGGCGCAAAGCCCAGGTTGGAGCCCTGCGCCAAGACCTTCACCCACGGATAGGTGCTGGCCAGTAGGTCAAGCGAGCCGTCCGAGGAGGCATTGTCCACCAGGATGGTCTCGACCATATCGGCGGGGTAGTCGAGTGCGGCAATCGACTCCAGGCAGGGCCCCAAATGCTCCCGACCGTTGAAATTGACCAACAGGATCGAGACGGACGCGAGAGGGGCCATCACTCTGGTTCCCTGTCGTGGACAGCCAAGTTGGAGACGGACGCTAGAGGGGCCATCACTCTGCAAGGCTACCCCCCGCTCCACCCTGGAGCCGGGCTCCCCACCGCAGACACTCTTGGGTCGTATGACCAGTTTTGCCGGCGGCCGATCAAGACGACCACGGAGAGTGTCGATGGACCGGCTGTCTCACCGCCCAGCGGAGGTTTTTGTGTCCCCCCACCAGTCCAGTTCACAATCCACCCAAACGGATCGTCATCGTTCCTGCACCAACCGCCTGGCACGGCGCTGTGCCGTGGCATGCACCCTGCTGGCTGGTTTGAGCCTCTCGGCCGTGTCCGGCATCGCCAGTTCCCCGCCCGCTGGTGCCCAAGCGGCCGGCGCCCCACCCGACTACGCGGCCGAGACCTTCGGTGATCCGTGGGACTACAACAACCCCCAAGACCAGATCGTGTTGGAGGGCCAACAGACCGTCGGCCTTCAGAACGCCCAGATTGGCGGCGGAGCGTTCCGCTTTGACGTCAGCGGACCGTCGTACTTTCATTTCCTATGGGGCGGCTATCCCGACAGCACCCCCACCAACCGCGATGGTGCCCTCAACCCAGTGGACACGTCTCGGTTCAACCGCCTCGTGATGAAGGTCACCACATCGCAGTACACGCCTGCCGGTATCCGCTGGTACAGCTGCGAAAACATCGCCTCCTGCGAGGGCGGCACGGCAGTGACCCTGCTGGAAGGCACCCACGTCTACGACATCCCGCTCGGCGCATCCACCGCCGGATCGCTGAATTGGGGCGGACGCATCATCAGTATGCGGATGCTGTTTGCCCCGTACTCCGCCACTCACGTGGATGTGGACTGGATCCGCCTCACCAATGGCAGCGGGCCAGTGGATGAGTGGACCGGCCCCACGCCGGTGATCGACGATCCCGACATCACCGGCGGCACCGATTACGCCACCCTCACGCGCAACGGCGATGCGTGGGACTTCTCCGAGGCCACTGATTACCTCCGCCTCGACAATGCCGCAGGCGGGATCAGCAACGGTCAACTGGCCGCCACCAATGCTGGTCCGGTGATCAACGACCCGGGCGTCACACTCAAGATGCCGGTGGCCTTCAAGGGTGACGACTTCCATCGGGCCACCGTCACCTTCGTCAACGACGGACCGTTTTCCCTCCAAGACAAGGTAGGTGGCGGCAGTAACGCTCGGTTCATGTGGCGTATCGCCGGCACCGCCCTTCGCAAGGACGGACTTCACAACCAGGTATCGCGCGATCTGGTTATCTATCCGGGTCAAAACAGCCTCACCGTGGATCTCAAGACCAATCCCAGTGTGGATGTGGTGGACCCCCGCCACAGTGGCCCCAAGGTGGGCTGGGCTGGTCAGATGATCGAGATGTTCCGCTTCGATCCCAACGAGGACCGCGGGGCGCGAAGCTTCCGGGTGGACAGCGTGAAACTGGCTGACGACGATGCCGGCGAAACCGGATTCTCCATCAAACTTCATGACGCCATCCCCGGCAGTGGCACCACCGTGTCGCTGTATGCCGACACTGACCGATCTGGTTTCGATGGCACCCCTATTGCCGAAGGAGTAGACCTGTCGTCTGGCTCAGCCACGCTGAATTGGAACCCCCCCGCCGGAACCAAGGGCATGTTCTGGATCTACGCAGTGGCCACCCGCTCAGGCGCCACCGCCCGCACGTACGCCACCGGACCCGTCCGGATCGGTTCCGCCGCCCTCGGCAGTTACCAGTTCGGTCCCGGCGTGGGCGGCCCCTTCAGCCAGATCAATGTGGGTACCCCCGCCACGGTGCCGGCGCCCAATGCCATGGCGCTCACCGCCCCCAAGAAAACCCCGAAGGTCAAGCGCCCCGCCGCCATCATCAAGAAGTAGGACTCGACCGGTCGAAAGGGTAGAACAGCCTGCTCAGCGAGTACTTCTACCCGTTCGATACACACCTGTTCCCGAACTAGGTGCCCGGGCGCTTGCCCCGCCCCGACCTACCATCCCCAGGTGACTGTTCTTCCTGACGTCCCCCGAGCTGGTCAAGTCGAGTTACGCCAGGCTTGGCGATCGGTGTGGAACACCAACTTCCAGCCGGTAGGCCGGGCCCGGGTGGCGTTCACCGCATTGCTCATCATGGCTGGCACCGCCGTGCACATTCTGCGCCGCCCCACCGCGTTGTCGGAGCCGCAGTTACTGGCCGAGGACGGGCCTATCTTGCTGCTGCAGACCATGCAACGGGGTTGGCGCTCCTTCAATGACGCATACGCCGGCTACCTCATTGTGGTGCCCCGGGCTCTGGCCTGGCTGGTGTCGCCGCTGCCCATCCGTCTCACCCCGGTGCTGTATGCGTGGGCCGCCACGTTGTTTGCGGTGGGGATATGTGCGCTGGCGCTATCCAGCCGCCTGAGTTGGTTGATTGCGTCCTATCCCCGTCGGATTGCCCTGTTCCTGGGGCTGGTGCTGCTGCCCCAGATCCCCGAGGTACACGCCACGCTGGTGAACACGGTGTGGTGGTGCGGTGTGGGTCTGCTGCTGTTGGGTCTCAGTACCGACCCCACGTCTCGGCCGGGTCAGGTGGCCGAGTTAGTGGCAGTGGTGCTGTTCGTGTGCTCGGGGGCGGCCGGCATCGTCACCGCTCCTATTGCACTACATCGGCTGTGGCGTACCCGCTCGTGGCACTCGCTGGTGTTCGTGGGTACGTGGGGGGCATCGACGCTCACCCAGTTGGTGATTCTGCGATCTCAAAATCGATCGGTGGGTCACGTGTCTGGTGATGGCACCATGCTGTTCGGGGTGGCTTTGAAGCGGATGTTTGCGCCGTTTGCGGTGAGCTCGAATTACCTCGCCGATCACACCGTGTCGGACGTGTATCGGCCGGCGGCCTGGCTGGCGGTGGTAGGGGTGGCCGTGGTGTTCGTCATCGTATGCGCGCTTGGTGTGAAGCGGGAGACAGGATCGGTGCTGTTGCTGCTGGCGGTGTTGTCATTGGCGGCTGGATTGTTGGTGATGGGCCGCCAAGCCCGTTACCTACCCGACCGTTACGCCACCATCCCTACAGTCATCGTGGTCATCGGTGTGATCGCAGCGACACCGCGCCAACGGATACTGCGGTGGATGCACGGCATCCTCATCGTGTGGCTGCTGGTGGTGTGGCCCATGAACTACAACGTGCCGCGTCGTCAGCCACACGATTTCACTGATGCCGGTAAATGTCTCTCGCGTGGCGATGTGCCGTGCCGGGTACCGGTACTGCCCGGAGATCTCACCTTTGATGTCCCGCCCGGCGGCCCCCGCCCGTGACACCGGTACGCTCCGCTACATGAACGAGCCAGCCCGAGACGTGGGTCCGCCGGTGGCCCGCGCCGTGGTGGTCACGAACCTCGAGCGGCTAGCTCACGCCGACCGCACTGCGGCAACGTTTCTGGCCCATCATCTGGGTGGCCAAGCCACGGTGGTGGTGGTGGATGACCGGTTCGGTGAGCTCGGCAACCGCAGCGCGCCGCCCGGACTCAGCCGTCGCGCCGTCCACGCCGAGGATCTTGCGGCGTTGAACCGAGACGAACGCGAGTTTGCTCGTCTCACCCTCATCCACCCAACGCCGGACCGGGTCCGCTTACTGCGACCGCTGGTGCTGTCGTCGGAGTTGGACCGTGTGGGCGGTGCCCCGATCATTTCGTTGCCCGACGACGCCGAGGTACTGGGCCCGCTCGACGCGTTCTTTTCCGCCGCAGTGTCAGTGGGTGCAGCTTTGGTGGCGACCCGTCGCAGCCCCGTACCGGTTGACGGTCGCCTGCCCGACCGCCACGACCTCATTACTGCGGGACGTATCGACCAGGAGGTGGTGGCGCTGTCCGGCGAAGGGGGCGCCGCCTTGGTGCAGTGGTGGGTCCAAGGGGTGTTGCGTAGGCCCTTTGATGATCCGCTCCGCTTCGACCCCGCCACCCACGTGTGGCTCGACGATGCGCTCTTCGAGATGCGCCACGTGGTGCGGGTGCTACCGCCAGCACTGGTGCGTTCGTACCGCAACTTGGACGAGGTCACCGACGCTGCTCTCAACTCGGATCAGCAACCCCTCGTGGTCCGATTCCCGGGCCACCGTTTGGACCAACCGTGGCAATTGTCGGAACACTCCGGCACGTGGCCTCGCACCCTCCTGAGCGCCAGACCCGTGGTGGCTGCACTCTTGGCCCAACGCACGCAGGCCATCACCGCATGCCCGGATGCATCGGCAATGGGGCCCACGGACCCGTATGCGCACCTATCAACGGGACATCCGGTTGACAGCGCCATGCGTGCGTCGTACCGCACCGCGATTCTGGCTGCGGAGCGACACTCGCTCACCGAGCCACCCAACCCGTTCCTCCCCGGCGAACAAGAGGCATTCGTCAACTGGCTGGCCGAACCGGTGGACGGGGTGGGCCGTTACCTTCGGGCCCTACGCGACGTGCGCCCCGATCTGGCTCGCAGCTTTGCCACTGATGATGGGGCGCTGGCCCTGTGGGGGGAGCGCGACGGGCGTCGTGGTGGTGTGTGGCCACGGTTGCTCGAACGTCCACCTCCTCATGATGTGGGCGTGGCGCTGGATTTCCATGGCACTGCCCTCGACGAGGTGGCTCCGCAACGCGATCTCGCTGGGGTCAATGTGGTGGGCCTGTTGACTGCCGAGTTGGGGGTGGGTGAAACCGGACGAAATGTGTTGCGGGCCATCGAACGCTCCGAGGTGCCGCATTCCGTGGTGGTGGACCAAGCCACTGCCAATCGTCGCCAACACCCCTTGGACAGCACTGCATCCGCCGGGTTCCGCTATGACGTGGACATAGTCATCGTCAATGCCGATGTGCTGGCCGCCACCCTCAGCCGTCATGGCCGTGCGGGGCAATCGGAGCGCCCCACCATTGGAGTGTGGTCGTGGGAGTTGACCCAGTTTCCCACTTCCATGCATCCGGCCTTTGCACTGCTTGACGAGGTGTGGGTGCCAACCCAATTCATGTTGGAGGGCATCGCCGTGGCAGCCGCAGAGCATGGCGTTGAGGTGTTCGTGGTGCCCGTCCATCTTCCCTATGTACGCGTAGCACCGCCCGCAGCGGATGTGCGTCGGGTGGCTCGGGCACACGGGATCCCCGATGATTGCCCATGCTTCATGTTCGCCTTCGACTACCTGTCTGTGGCTGAGCGCAAAAACCCGTGGGGTGTAGTGGACGCGTTTTGCCAGGCCTTCCCCCTGAGTGAACCGGGAGGGCCAGTGTTGGTGCTGAAGTCCATCAACCATGAGTTCAAACCCATGGAGCGTGAGCATCTGCTCCATGCCGTGGGGTATCGACCGGACATTGTGTTGGTGGAGCAGTACCTGGACATCGAAGAACGCGATCTTCTGCTGGCCCGAGCCGATTGTTATGTGTCGCTGCATCGCAGCGAAGGATTGGGTCTCACCATGGCCGAAGCCATGGGGCTGGCCATACCGGTCATCGCCACCGGGTGGTCCGGCAACCTCGACTTCATGACTGCCGACAACAGCCACTTGGTGTCCTCAGAATTGGTGCCGATCGGTCCCGAGGTCGAGGTCTATGCCGGGTTGGGGTGCTGGGCCCAACCATCGGTGGCGCATGCGGCTGAACTCATGCGGGCGGTGGTGGCTGATCCCGCCGCCGCCGCCGCCCGGGGCCAACGTGGTCAGCGTGATCTGCAGCAGCGCAACGCCGGTGACGCCGACGCCCGATTCATCATCGAACGGTTGCGCGCCGTGCGCACCTCCAGGAGGAAATCGTGAACGAATCAGCAGGTTTGCGCAACAACGTCCAAAAAGGGGTAGTTCGGATAATCGCCTCGGAACTGGACCGGCGATCAGCATCGTTGGAACAGGCACTGGTGGATCTCACTGCCAGGGTGGAGTCCATGGCGGTAGAAGCACGAGATCATCGTGGCGCCACCGATGCATTGGCGCACCGAGCGTTGGAGCATGTCAACGAGGTGGCCCGTCAGCAGGACCGACTATCGACACGGGTGGAAGAATTAGCCGGGCGAGTGCGCGCTCGGGAGGCAGTGGACGTGGAACTGGCCGAGGCCATCAGTGATATGCGCGCAGATGTGACTGCGGCGCAAACTGCTTTGTCATCGATCACCGCAGTACTGGATCGTGGCACTATCCGTCCAAGATGAATGAGCGGAAATGACCAACTCCCGCCTCATCCAACCGGGCTCGTAAACGAGTGCCGTTGGCCTCGTGGACCTCCACCAACACTTCGCCCTCGCGGTGCACCGCAGCCACCATGTCGCCCCGGTCGTATGGGATGAGCAATTCCGTGACGGCGGTGAGCGCCCGTACCCTGTCGCTCAGGGCCTGCAGAAGGTGGGTGATGCCGTCGCCAGTTGCCGCTGACACCGCCACTGAGGACGAGAAGTCCCGCAACAGTTGATCCACCCGCTCGGGCCACGCCACGTCTGCTTTGTTGAGGACCAACAACTGGGGGACGTGATTGGCGCCGATTTCTTCCAGCACTGAT
>JAYVGK010000090.1:0-8521 GCA_043772215.1 Acidimicrobiales bacterium
ACGGTGAGCCGCCCGCTGAAGGCGGGTGAGCGGGTGGTACTGGTGGATGCCAAACGTCGTCGATACCTCATCATCTTGTCGGAGACGGGCGAGTTCCACTCCCACGCTGGAGTGTTGGCCCACTCCGCGCTGATCGGCAGCGAGGAAGGCATAACGCTCAAGTCAACTGGGGGTGGGCGCTATACAGCCATCCGGCCCACCCTGGCGGAGTTCATCCTCAAGATGCCGCGCGGTGCCCAAGTGATTTACCCCAAGGATCTTGGTCCCATTCTTTTTCTGGCCGATATCTTTCCCGGGGCGCGGGTACTGGAATCCGGAGTGGGTTCGGGTGCTTTGTCCATGACGCTGCTGCGCGCCGGTGCCGACGTCGTTGGCTACGAACTTCGGGAGGATTTTGCCAACAAGGCACGCTCCAATGTGATGGCGTTCCTCGGTGAGGAAGTCAAAGAGCGCTACCGCGTAGAAATTCGCAATGCCTACGACGGCATCGATGAGACGGGCCTCGATCGCATCGTGCTGGACCTTCCGGAACCCTGGAATGTGGTGCCCCATGCGGCTCAGGCGCTACGCAGCGGCGGCATCATCGTGGCGTATCTACCCACCATCAACCAGACCGCCAGACTGCGGCGATCCCTGGCCGCCCACGGTTTCTCGTTGGCTGAGACCATCGAGGTGATGCACCGTGGTTGGCACATCGAGGGCATGTCGGTGCGACCAGATCACCGTATGGTGGCCCATACCGGTTTCCTGACCACGGCCCGGTTACTGCCCGGCGACAGTGCGGTACGGACCCCGTTGATCGAGGGAGGCTTGGGCTTCCCCGATGAAAGCGGGCCCGCCTTTGATGACGGCCCGAATGCGGGTGTTGATGCTGATGTTGATTTGTCGGAGGACAGCTCGTTGGAGGACGCTGACGGTTCGTGAATGGACTTGACCTGGCCGTGGGGTTGGCTCTCGTGGCCGCTACGGTCAGCGGCTACCGGCAAGGTTTGCTCAGCCGCATCTGCACTGTGGTGGGAAGCGTGGGAGGTCTGCTGCTGGTGGCTGCCAACCTCCGCTGGGTGGTAGCTCGGCTGCCCACTGGCGACCGTCGCCCCGGACTGGTAGGTGTACTTATTGCCTTGGGTCTGGGTGCCATCGTTGGACGCATTGCGGGCGTGGTCATCGGTCGCTGGTTGCGCCGCCGCCTGCCCACCCATCCTGTACGCCAAGCCGACCGGCTCGGGGGTGCGGGTTTGGGAGCGGCTGGAGTAGCAGTGGTGGTGTGGTTGGCAGCGCCCCTGTTTGCCCTCGTACCCGGTTGGCCGTCCACGATGCTGGCGGGGTCTCGTTCCGGAGCGCTGGTAGCCAAGCGGTTCCCAGCGCCCCCGAATGCGGTGGGATCTTTGCGTTTCCTGCTCGACAATGCATCGTTTCCCCAAGTGTTGTCGTCATTGCTGCCGGGGTTCAGGGCGCAGAATTCGGTACTCGATGGAGTTGGTACTCACGATGTGGCGCTGGCGGCATCGGTGGGGCGTGACGCAGCCGAGTCCACGGTGTCGGTTACGGCCCGAGCGTGCGGCATGGTCTCGCGAGGCACGGGGGTGGTGGTGGCCAAAGGATTGGTTGTCACCAACGCTCATGTAGTGGCGGGCGCCATCGGGGTGGACATCGGCGACGCTGAAGGCGCCGCAAGGACAGTGATGGTCTCCGGGCGGGTGGTGTGGGCCGACGCGGCGGTCGACTTGGCCCTGATCCGGGTGGACGCCCCGTTGGTGGCCCAAGTGATGGAAGTGGTTTCCGGCCAGAGCGGCCCGCAGCGCGCCGTGGTGGTGGGTCGACCTCACCGCACCGCCCGATTGTTGCCAGCCAGGGTCACCACTGTCATCACCGCAAACGGCCGAGACATCTACGACAAGGCCAAGGTGCAGCGTCGAGTGTTGGTGTTGGCCGTCGATGTCGCCCCCGGTGATTCCGGAGGGCCGGTGGTCGACCGCCAAGGGCGATTGATCGGGGTGGTGTTCGCTGCGGCAGCGGACATGGCAGGAACAGGGTTTGCTCTACCCGCCGACTCAGTTCGACTAGCGATCCGCCAGATTGGCAGTGGAACGAACACCGCCCGCCGCTGTTTGCGCTGACGTCAGGAAATGAACTACGGGCCGGGCGGTGACGAGACCGGTCAGGCGGGCTCGATGAAGATGCATTCTCCGGGGCATTCTTCGGCGGACTCGATGGTGGCATCGAGCATGTTGTCGGGAACGTTGGCCAGCCCGTCCGGGCCACCCGGATCGCTGAAGACCTTGGTGCCTTCTTTGACGTAGGCCAGTCCGTCGTCGAGCAGCGTAAAGACGGAGGGAGCGATCTCCTCACAGAGACCGTCGCCGGTGCACAGGTCTTGGTCGATCCACACTTTCATGCCCATGGGGTCCTGCCTTTGTCGAGGTGTTGTGTCGGGGGTAGTGAACTGAAACCAGCCTTCGCTGAAAACCAGTTCCGGAACAGTATCTCTAATTTACCCGGAAGTGGCCAGTAAAAATATGATCGCTGCTCATGGTTCACCGTGATTGGGGCGCGTCAGGCGTTAAGGTGCGCCCAAAGGAGGCATCAACGCCATGTCGAACGCAGAGTTCCAGGCACGGCTCACCGCCTACGAGCGCGAGGTGGCTGAGCTCCAAGAGCAGGTCAAGTCACTCGAAGAAGACATTGTCACGCTTCGCCGCAAGCTCCAAGAGGCGCCCAAACGGGTGCGTACCCTCGAGGAGCGGTTGCTGGAGACCAAGGGCCAGTTGGCCCAGGCCGTGTCTCAAAACGAGAAGCTCAGCTACACATTGCGCGAGGCGCGCGAGCACATCTCCAATCTACGCGAGGAGGTGGAAAAGCTCACCCAAGCGCCCAATGGGTACGGCACGTTCTTGTCCCGCAATGAAGACGGGACGGTGGACATCTTCACTGCCGGACGAAAGATGAGGGTGGCATTGCATCCCTCACTGGAACATGAAGAGCTCAGTCGGGGGCTCGAGGTGGTACTCAACGAAAGCCTCAACATCGTTTCGGCTCGACTCAACGACGGGTCAGGCGAAGTGGTGTCTTTGAAGGAGCTGATGGAAGACGGACGCCGAGCCATCGTCACCGGTCGTACCGATGATGAGCGGGTGGTGGAGCTCGGCGATGCCCTCCTGGCCTCGGACGTTCGTCTGCGCGCGGGCGATTCCCTCCTACTCGACACACGCGCCAATCTCTTACTGGAGCGTCTCCCGCGGGCCGAAATCGAAGAACTGGTACTCGAGGAGGTTCCCGACATTGCCTACGAGGACGTAGGTGGGTTGGATGCCCAAATCGAAATGATCAAAGACGCAGTGGAGCTTCCGTTCCTACATCAAGCCCTGTTCGCAGAGCATCAACTCCCTGCTCCCAAGGGCATCTTGTTGTACGGGCCTCCGGGATGTGGCAAAACTCTCATCGCCAAAGCGGTGGCCAATTCGCTGGCCAAGAAGGTCAGCCAGGTCACGGGTCAGCCTGCCGCGCGTAGCTACTTTATCAACATCAAGGGTCCGGAACTCCTCAACAAGTACGTCGGCGAGACCGAGCGACAAATTCGTTTGGTGTTTCAACGGGCACGGGAGAAAGCCGAAGAGGGTGTGCCCGTCATTGTGTTCTTCGATGAGATGGACTCGCTGTTTCGTACCCGCGGTACAGGTATCAGCTCCGACATGGAGTCCACCATCGTTCCTCAGTTACTGGCCGAAATCGATGGGGTAGAAGCGCTACGTAATGTCATCGTCATCGGTGCATCGAACCGAGAAGACCTCATCGATCCGGCAATTCTGCGTCCCGGCCGCCTCGATGTGAAGATCAAGATCGAGCGCCCCGACGAAAAGGCGGCACGGCAAATCTTCGGTCGTTACCTCACGGTGGAATTGCCGTTGGACGAGGGTGAGGTGGTATCGCTGGGTGGCGGTGATCGCCAGAAGGCGGTAGATGCCATGGTGCATACGTGCGTGGAGCACATGTACCGAACCGAGGAAGACACCAAGTTCCTGGAAGTCACGTATCAGAACGGTGACAAGGAAGTGATGTTCTTCAAGGACTTCTCGTCCGGGGCCATGATTGAGAACATCGTGCGCCGAGCCAAGAAATTGTCCATCAAACGCCAAATTGCCGGTGAAGGAAAAGGCATCCGGGCCCAGGATTTGCTGGAGTCCACCCGACAGGAGTTCAAGGAGCAGGAGGATCTGCCCAACACCACCAATCCCGACGATTGGGCCAAGATCAGCGGCAAGAAGGGTGAGCGCATCGTGTACGTGCGCACCATCATCTCCAAGGGCGCCGACGTTGCTCCGGAAGGCGGTCGCTCCATCGAGCGCGCCGCCACCGGGCAGTACCTGTAGCTCCACCGGTAGCTTGGATTGACCCGCGGGGTCAGGCCAAGATGTCGATTGGCGGGGCTGCGCCGCGACCGGGAGATGACGCCGCCGGATCACTCGGGGGGGCCGCAGACCGCTGTCCGCCAGGCGGTGAAGCTCCGACGCCAGCCACTGGGGCGCGGGCGGTAGCGCTCAACACCACGGTGGACAGCACCACCGTGCCGTGTTGTCCGTCCACCCCATCGACGCCGATGAGCAGCGCTTCCCCAGAGGCGGCTTCGCATTGGGCCAATGCACCATTGGCTCCTGCAGTAGCCACGACCTCACACACGGGGGTCAGCGATGAGCCGCTGAACACCACCAGCGACGACTCGAAATTGGTCCCCTTGGTACTGATGCCGACGTTGCTACCGGCGGCCGGGTTCCATACGAACCACACCGAGTGCCCTGGTGCTGAACCGTGATGCAAATCATCGTTGGCACTCGTGGCAAATGCCGTGATGGCCGTACTCACGCCAGTACCCACGGCCCGGGCGCTGAGTCGTTGGTCGTTGTCCGGCGCCGCTGCCGATGAGGTGGTGGCCACACCAATTGTTCCAATCGTGGGAGCAGAGGCCAATTGGTCCACCAGCAGTTCAATCGGAGAGGACGAGGTGATGTCGAAGGGCCCAAGGGTCGCCGCCCGCAGCCCGTCAGTGAGAGCAGAAATGGGGGACCCTTGCCGATAGGCGCGCACAATACTGCCAGCCGGCACATTCAGGGCAACGGTGCTTGAGGACGCAGTGAGGCGGTACCACAGCGTCCTTCCACTGCCCGTTGTCACCGGGTCACCGATCTGGGCTTGACCCAGTCGATTATCGAAGGCCACCGTGCCAGTGCCAGTGCCAGTGCCAGTGCCGGACGACAGAGGAACGTCGATAGGTTGCGTCCGGAGATCATTGGCGGGGCGCAACTGCAGGTCAAGAGACGCCAAGTCCAACCGTGGGGTGCTGCGACCGTTTCGGTTGTCCAGAATGGGAGTGCCGCTTGATTCCAGTGCGGCCCGGATACCAGGGAGCGACAACTCGGGTCGCAGCGACGCCGCCAATGCCACTGCCCCCGCCACGAACGGTGCCGCAAATGACGTGCCGCCCAACCCGATTTCGCCGGCGGAGTCGATGAATGCTCCGGGGGCCAGCATCGACAGGGTGGGTCCTGATTGAGAAAAGCACGCCACCCGGTCGGCCACTGGTTGCTCCACACAGTCGTAGCCGGGGGTGGCGTCGTAAGGGTCGCCCCAGCCGTAGGAAACGGTGCTGGTGGCGTCGTAGACGGCGCCCACCGACAGCACGTCAGGGGACCCGCAGGCTGGGTCGCCCACACCGTCGGTGTACACCGCGTTTGCGTTGAGTCGTCTGCCACGGGCTTCGTTGCCTGATGCCACCACTGGTTGGATACCGTTGCTGGCCACCGTGGCGAGGGCGAAGCGGTCGCCCTGGCTGCAGGAGAACGTATTGGGCAGGCCCAGTGACAGATTCAGCGCCACAACGTTCAGATGACCGTCAATGCGCCTCGAAATCACGCTTTGAATGCCAGCCAGGATGTCCGAGGTGTATGCACCCTCACCCGTGAACACGTCACCCACGATGAGTCGGGCGTCAGGTGCCGTGGCGGCGATGATCCCTGACACCCCGGTGCCATGGTGCAACCCAACTGCGGGGCCGTCCAACTGTCCGTCGTCGACAGCAGTGAAGTCGCTCGACAGCGCCACCCGACATGTGGCCGGCACGCCGGGGGCCACACAAGAACCGAACGCTGGCCTGGTGTAGTCCACTCCAGAATCAAGCACCGCCACGTAGGTGCCAGCACCGCCATGGAGTTGGCTGGGTACCTGGTGGATGAGCCCCAGCGCCTGCGAAATGGCTGGCCGAAACACCACATCAGTACCGACGAACACGGTGGTGGGAGCATTCAGGACGCGTACCAGGTCGGCCTCGGAGTGGATCTCCAGTTGTTGCACCGGCAGGTCGGGATAGGCGCGAAGCACCCGGCTACGGGTGGTGTTGGCAACCACGTCGGCTTTGCTGCGCTGCAGTTCTAATCGGTTGGCCCCCACCTCGGCGTCGGATGGCGCCGATTCGTCGGAGGCCGGCGGCGCCGCATCACGTACAGGCCACTCGACGGCATTCGCTTTTGGGGTTGCATCAGTGCCGGGGTCTGGTCCGCTGGCGGGCACCGGCGACCGCACGGGTGGCACCACATAGGCCAGCGCCACGGTGACCCCCGCCGTTCGAAAATCGGTCACCACTTGGGCATCAATGCGTCCGGCTCGGACAGCGTCGTTGATGATCTGGGTCGCAGCCCCTGGGGAGGGGGCCACTGATGCTGGCGTAATGGTCATCAACGCACACGCCACGGCCGCCATGGAGTTCCGCCCAGATCTCATCTCTGCTCCCCTCAAGGCGGACCGTCACCCGCCACCAGCACCCTACCGGGAGTTCCGCCATGACTTCGGTAAAGGGCTCGGGGCGGTTCGTGCAGCCGGTACCGCTACGGTGACCTCCATGGCCGTACCCAAGGTGTGTGGAATCGAGACCGAGTACGGCATCGTGCTTCGCGGGGGCGACTCCAACCCGATCATGGCGTCGTCGATATTGGTGAATGCTTACGTCCAGACGCTCGGACGCAACGACATTGCGGGGCGTCCGTCGAGGGTGAGTTGGGACTTCGAGGACGAGAGCCCCGGCATCGACGCCCGAGGGTTCACGGCCATCGGGGCCATGCCCCCCGAGGTGGAAACCCATTTGGTGAATGCCGTGCTCACCAATGGTGCCCGCTTCTATGTTGATCACGCCCATCCGGAGTACTCGTCGCCGGAATGTCGTACGGCGCTCAGCGCAACGTTGTTCGATCGCGCAGGAGAACTGGTGCTGCTCAAGAGCATGGAGGCGGCTCGCCGCTCACTACCTCCGGGTCAAGAAATCGTGGTTTACAAGAACAACTCAGACGGCAAGGGCAACAGTTACGGCACTCATGAGAACTACCTCATGGACCGCGCTTTGGCCTTCAACCGCATCGTGGCCACCATCATGCCGTTCTTCGTCAGCCGGCAGGTCTTTTGTGGAGCGGGCAAGGTGCGTAGTGAGTTCCCCGGAACCGGTGATTCCGTACCGTTCCAACTCAGTCAGCGCGCAGACTTCATGGAAGAAGAGGTGGGGTTGGAGACCACCTTGAAGCGTCCCATCGTCAACACACGCGACGAGCCGCATTCCGACAGCCAGCGCTACCGCCGCCTGCACGTCATCGTGGGTGATGCCAACATGAGTGAGTACGCCACCTATCTCAAGCTCGGCACCACGTCGATTGTGTTGGCCATGATCGAAGACGGCGCATTCGAAAACCACAGCTTTGCCATGGCGGCTCCGGTGCAGGCCATGCGCCAAGTGTCGTGGGACCTGGCGCTCACCCGGGCGCTCGAGATGGCCAACGGGCGGCGCATGACTGCGCTCGAGATCCAGTGGGAGTACTTGCGCCTCGCTCAGCGCTACGCCGAGCAGCGCGGCTTGGAGGCCGTGGGACACGAGGTGGGGGCCGACATCTTGGCGAAGTGGGAGTCGATACTCACCGACTTGGAGCGAGATCCGGAACTGACCGCCGACCGGTTGGACTGGACCGCCAAGTACCGCCTCATCAATGGATACCGGGAACGCCACGATCTTCGATGGCGAGATGCGCGGCTGGCCGCCATGGATCTGCAGTATCACGACATCCGTCCCACCAAGTCTTTGGCTCTGCGGCTTCCGTTCCAGCGCCTCCTCAATGATGATGACATTGCGTTGGCGGTCACCGAGCCTCCACGCGATACACGCGCCTATTTTCGGGGTCGATGCCTGCAGAAGTTCTCCCCGTGGATCGCTGCGGCCAACTGGGATTCGCTGGTGTTCGACCTGGGCGTGGACCCCTTGCGTCGCGTGCCGATGATGGAACCGCTGCGGGGCACTGCCGATATCGTCGATTCCCTGCTAGAAGGGTGTGACACACCAACCGAGCTCCTAGCCCGGTTGGGCGCCTGAATCGTGGGTGCATCAACACCGGGCCTGCGCCCGGCAGCGTGAAGGAGCAGACATGGCCGAACGTGAGCAGATCCGCAAACAACCAGTCCAGCGTGAGGTCGATGAGGTAACCGAAGCATCACCGGC
>JAYVGK010000091.1:0-2817 GCA_043772215.1 Acidimicrobiales bacterium
CGACAGCGCTGGCAACGTCTACGTGTCCGACGCCGGAAGCCGGCGGGTTAGGCGCATCGACTCCGACGGTCGCATCACCACGGTGTTGGGCGGGCCCGCCATTACCCGCCAACGGCTGTTGTTGGACGAGCCAGGACAGCTCACCGTGGACGCCAACGGATCGCTCTACATTCCCGATGCCACCCGGCAACGGGTGATTCGACTGGATCGATCCGGCGCCACGGAATTGGCTGGCGTCAACCCGCCCGAAGGTGACGCACCGCTGGGTGCCGCGTCAGCCGCAGCGATGGGAGTGGACGGTCAACTGGCAGTGACGTCGCCGGACCGCGCCCGGGTGACGGTGGTGAATCCGGCAACTGGGGCCATCACCGAACTGGCCTCCAATCCAGTCCACTTCGTCCATCCGACGGGCATCCTGGCGGTGGGATCCGGGGGCTGGCTGGTGGTCGATCAGGGCCTTGGCGCTTTGGTGATGGTGAACCCGGCCGGAGTGTCCACGGTCATTGCCTCCACTCTCAGAGGTTCCACCCGTACTGGATCCACCCTCACTGGATCCACCCTCACTGGATCCACACCGATCACGCTGGCGGCCCCGCCGATTGCTGTGTCGGCGCTCCCTGATGGGCTCTTGGCGGTGGCGCTGGAGGGAACTACCGGCATCGTGGTGATGCGCCCCGGTGATCCGTCCTCATTGCAAACATGGGCCGACGGCGATGGGGCCGACGGGGTGCGACCCACTGCTCTGTACCTCGGGCCCGACGGAAGGTTGCTGGTAGCTGACGGTCGTGGTCGGCGCATTGTTCGCATCGACCCTGCTCGACCCACCGTGATCCGCTTGGTGGCCGGGCGCGGAGTATGGCAACCGGCTCCCCATCAATCGGCGCTTGATCTGGCGTTGCGCTCCCCTACCGCCATTGCCGCCGCCCCTGACGCCGGACTCTGGGTCGCCGACCCGCACGCTGGACGGGTATGGCTGGTGGAGGCGAATGGCTCCGCTCGGGTGGCTGCTGGTACCGGCGCTGACGACGACTCCGTGGACGGCGCCCTGGCCACGGCCACTGCCTTCGCCCGTCCCACATTTCTGGCCAGTACCAACGACGGCACGCTGTACGTGGGGGAGGTGGGTGCTCACCGAGTGCGCCGGATTGACCCGCTGGGGGTGGTCACCACCATGGCGACCGGTATTGATCCGGGCCCGATGGTCGTTCTGGCCAACGCCACGTTGGTGATTGCGCCGGTTGGCGGAACCACGTTGATGTACGTGTCACCAAATGGTGCTGTGCGCTTCACCCCATCGCCAGTACCTCATCCGAGCGCTCTGGCCCTGGGTGAGGATGGATCACTGTTCCTCGTCGACGACATCTCCAACCGGATTCTACGTGTACGTGGTACTTCCGTAACGGTGGTGGCCACCGGTGTGGGGGATCCACTGGGCGGCGCCAATGCATCGGCGGCCATGGCATTGGGGACCAACCCGGACCAACTCACCACCATTGCCGGGGTGGCCGCCCTCCCCGGAGGCGAGGGAGGTGAGGGCAGTGGAGTGACCTTGCTGGTGGCCGACTTTTGGGCTGATCGTTTGGCCCGCGTGAGCGCGGACACAACCGTGACCACCTTCATCGGCACGAGTCCCGCCCCCGTCACTGCCTCCCCGCTATCGCAGCGTCTGCGCCGACCCACTCAACTGGTGGCTGATGCTCAAGGTGGGGTGGCCATCCTGCAACAGGAGCGCCGCAACATTCGTTATATGCGCGCTGATGGAACAGTGGAAACCATTGCCGGATCCAGTGACGACGGCGGATCCGGTGGCACCGACCCCAGCACCGTGGCAATCTCCCCCGGCAGTGGCTTGGCGGCCCTCGGCAAACAGTTGGTGGTGGCCGACGGCGGGCATCAGCGAGTGCGACTCATCGGCGCTGATCGCGTCGACACCATCATCGGTTCCGGCGCTCAAGGAAACCGATCGGGCAGCCAAGATCCACCGGTGTTACAACTGGACTCGCCGCGTGGCGTCACGGTCAGCGGCCATCTGGTGATGGTGGCCGACACCGCCAACCATAGGGTGATGATGCTGGACGGCACTGGGTTGGCCACCATCATCGCCGGTACCGGGTTACCCGGTAACGGGGAGCCCATTGGTCTGGCCTCCGGTGTGGCGCTGTTGCGACCTTCCGCCGTTCTCGTACTCAATAAGCGTACATATATTGCTGATACCGGCAATGATCGTGTGCTGAGAGTGGAGCCCAATGGTTCACTGCGGTTGGTGGCCCGGGTGGCCCAACCATCGGGACTAGCGGCCCGATCCGATGGAACCCTGCTGGTCACCTCCACCGCCGACAATCAGGTCCGTGCATTTTCTCCGGATGGCGCGTTACACATCTTGGCTGGATTTGGCACCGCCGGTTTCAGCGGCGACGGTGGCCCCGCCGACGTGGCCCGCCTCAACGGACCCACCGGTATTGCCGTGACTCCAGATGGCAGCGTATGGGTATGCGACACCGGCAACAACATGGTCCGTCGAATAGCACCTGACGGGATTATCACCACGGTGGCTGACAGAACGTCGGGCATCGATGCTCCGGTCGGCATTGTGGTGGATCCCTCGTTTGGGATGGTACTCAGTGACTCGTCAAGTCATCTTCTGCAGGTGACCCCCGCCGAACTGGACCGAGTGGCCTTGGGCTGGTCCAAGGCGCCTTGATGCTTGGCCACGGGCGGGATGCTCAGCCGATTCGGCGCAACTCGGTGCGGTATCGCCGACCCTGAGCCACATATGACTGCACCGGCAAGTCGAACTGACCCGGTTGGATGACACCC
>JAYVGK010000092.1:0-2632 GCA_043772215.1 Acidimicrobiales bacterium
TGTTGCGCCAGCGCCTGGCTTCGGAAGATTCCAACTCGGCCATGTCGCTGGCCGCCAACTTGGCCGTGGCCAAGGCAATGCTGGCTGCTGGAGTGGGACTGTTTCGGGTGATGGCGGTGCCGGATGAGCGCGAGTTGGCGTCATTGCGCCATTCGGCTCGGGCCCTCGCTATCACGTGGGACCGATCGATTGACCTTGGTCATCTACAACGAACACTGGACCCGACCGACCCCCGACACCGAGCCTTCCTCACCCTGGCCCGTCGGGCTGGCGGTGGGGCCTCGTACCTGGCGCTGGGTTGCAACTCTGACGCAGTGCCGTCTGCGCCGTCTGCGTCGTCGGTGCCGTTTCATTCAGCCATTGCTGCGACGTATGCCCATGCCACGGCACCGTTGCGTCGCTTGGCCGACCGTTATGTGCTTGATCTGGTGGTGGAGTTGCATGCCGGACGCCGTCCGGACTCGGCCGCCCTGGCCACCCTGGCCACACTGCCGGCCATCATGGAGCGCAGCGACAAAATCGCTTCCAAGGTGGACAGCGCAGCCTTGGATCTGGTGGAGGCAGTGACGTTGTCTGATCGCCAAGGGGAGACATTCTCCGCAGTGGTCATGGATGTGGACAAGACCTCTGCGCGCATACAGTTGTCTGATCCACCAGTGCGAACCCGTATGCGCGCTGGCAACTTGGTGGCTGGTGATGAGGTGATCGTCCGGCTCGATTCGGCCGACCCGGCCACCCGTACCGTGAAATTCTCGCCGGGCTAACCCCGCTGACCGACACAACCCCGCACTACCCCAACAAGAATGGGTCTGAACTGGGCATTTGTTCGGGAAAGAGGGCTATTTGGGTCTCAACCCCGACGAGAAGGGCCCTCTGACCCGTTCTTGTTTGGGTTGATGTGAGTTCGGCTACTTGGGAGCGGGTAGTACGGCGAGGGCGAAGGTGGCTTGGCCACGAGACTCCGAGGCAGTGACCAGTTGGCGGCCATCGGGTGACGAGCAGATGGCCTCGGCTTGGGCCATGGGCGGCAAGTCGAAGCGCTGCAGTTTGGCAACCAGTGCAGACTCAAACGTACCCCCCACGCTGCGTTTGAGTACATACCCGTACAAGTATGTACGTAGAACAATCCCTGAACCGTCGCCCAGTGCGTTGGCACCGGTGATGAGATTGGGAAAGAAGAAGCCCTCGTTGCTGATGGTGATGGCACCCACCTGTGTCATCACTCGTGATCCGGTAGAAGTCAGGTCGGCCCGAAACACCTGCGATCGTCCAGTGTCCACTTTGGTGATGATGAGCGCAGCATTGTCATCGGGCTCCACCACGATGGACTCTGCGTTATGGGCCCCGTCAGGGTAGGTGTAGCGCGTCACCACGGCAGACGCCGATTTGGCCCCCTTGGCCGGCTCCGCAAATCGGATCAGCGCCACATCGGCGCGTTGTGAGTTGTTGTCGCCGATATCAGCCAGCACCACATCGCCCGAAGTGGTGATGGCGATGTCTTCTGCGTCCACCACCTCCACCCCCGCCAGTTCTACCGATGTTCCCACTGCACCACTTGCGACATTTACCGGGATAACTCGAGCCCGATCGCCCGAGTCGTTGTGCATCCACACCAATGCAGGGTCGCGACGGCTGAATGCACACCCGCTCACCTCCCCCAGTTGGGACGCATCAACCTGCAGCGCCCTGGCGGTGACGGCACGAACGGTGGTGGCAGGCCTGCGAACGCGACGGGCCGCCGCCGCTTCCGGTCCACCACCGAGGCCAACACCCGCCATAACCATAAGCGCGCTTGCGGTGACGAGAACCGGGAACCGGCTCACCCCTGCGCCAGTCGGGCGAAGGCCCGGGGCAACTGTGGGTAGCGCCCCGTGGATCCGCCACCATCCACTGCGAACGTTGACGCACTGACAAAGCCCGATTCGTCAGACGCCAAAAACAAGGCCAGCGCCGCCACCTCCTCGGGCAATCCAAAGCGGCCCAACGTGGTGTTATCGATGAACTCCTCCACTACCCCCGGTGCGTCAAAGAAGCCGCCCGTGGCAGGGGTTTGGATGAGACCGGGGGCAATGGCGTTGACCCGAATGCCACGATCCCCCAGTTCCATGGCCGCCACTTGGGTGAGCATCATGACACCTGCCTTGGCCGCACAGTAAGCGCTCATCCCAGCCGACGGTTGTGTGCCATTCAGTGAAGCCACAGTGATGATGGACCCACCATCGTTCATCTTGCGCGCCGCATGCTTGATGGTGAGCATCACTCCAGTGACGCACAAGTCCAGAATCGACCGGAACTCGGCGACATCGGCGTCCACGATGAGCCCGTAGCCACCTCGCCCGGCGTTGGCCACTGCAATGTCCAAGGGACCAAACTCACCAACACCGGCTTGGCACAGATGCTCCACCTGGCCTTCATCGGTCACATCACACACAACGGTGTGAACCATGTGTCCGAACTCCTCACGCAACAGGGCCAACCGAGCATCATCGAGGTCGCCCACGACCACCCTGGCCCCTTCGCTCACGAATCGGCGAACCGTGGCCAAGCCGATGCCAGACCCTCCACCGGTGACGAGTGCCGTCTTGGCTGTCAAGCGACCCGAAGCTTGTACCTTGATCATCCACCGATGTTA
>JAYVGK010000093.1:0-24576 GCA_043772215.1 Acidimicrobiales bacterium
GGCGTGTACGGACAACTCCACCGTGGCGACACTCCCGACCATCAGCGAAATTGGAGTGACGCGCCGATGCAGGTCAGGCTGCACTCCCGCAGGACGCCAGACCCACGCCAGTGAGCACGACACCACCACCAAGATGGCGGCGCCCAAGGCGGCCAACTCGGGTAGCGACAACAGCCAGGCCGACGTAGCGCAAGTGAGGCCGCACAGTGCAGCGGCCCAGCCTCTGGGCGTCAACATAAATGCTCGTCCATGGCGTGTGCGGCCCGTCCCGACCAGGGGCGGGTCAGCCTCGTCGGCTTCCAGGAACCGCCACAGTGCTGAGCACCTCGGCCAGTACATCAGCCGAGGACGCCCCACCGGCAACCGGCAGTAGTCGGTGTCCGAGCACAGCGGGGGCCACGAAGTGCAGGTCGTCAGGGGTGACGTAGTCACGGCCGCGCATCGCCGCCCGGGCGCGGCCCAGACGGAGCCAGCCGAGCCCTGCGCGCGGTGATGCCCCCAACCGCAACTCGCCGTGGACCCGGGTGGAGCGCAGTACATCCACCACATAACCCTGCAGTACCGGGGCAACATGGATGCTCGCCACCGTATGGGTGATGGCTGCAATGTCGGCGAGAGTGGCCACCGGGCCCACCGAGGCCACTGCATCGTAGCGGGCATGGCTGTCGAGAACGGCAATTTCGGCGGCTCGGTCCGGGTAGCCGAGTGCCGTTCTCACCAGAAACCGGTCCAGTTGGCTCTCGGGCAACGGATAGGTGCCTTCCTGCTCGAACGGGTTCTGGGTGGCCACCACCATGAACGGCCGAGGAAGGGCATGGGTGGTGCCGTCGACGGTGACCTGGCGCTCTTCCATTGCTTCGAGCAGCGCCGCTTGGACCTTGGGCGACGCCCGGTTCAATTCGTCACACAGCACCACATTGGCAAACAGTGGGCCTTGGCGGAACGAGAACCGGCCCGTGCTCTGCTCCAGCATGGTGACCCCGGTGAGATCCGACGGTAGGAGATCTGGGGTGAATTGCACACGGGATGTGTCGCCCGCAATGGACCGGGCTAACGCCTTGGCCAGCAATGTTTTGCCCACTCCCGGAACGTCTTCCACCAGAAGGTGGCCTTCGGCCGCCATGCACAACAGCGTGAGCTCGATGGCCGTGTCCTTACCGTGGAGCACCGTGGCGATGTTGGCGGCTATGGCGCCCAACGTTTCGGCCGCGAAGGACGGGTCAACGGATGCTGCGCTCGAGCCATTGGAGGCAGCGGCGCCGATGGTGGTGAGGGCGGAGCGCGCCGACAAGGAATCGGAACTCATCGTGATGGAGCGTATCGGCATGTTCGAACCGCCCCGGCCCGCTGACCCGCCTGAGCATGACTGCCTTAGTGTGAACTGAGGGGCGTTGGTACAGTTCCGGTCATGGATATGTCCTACCCCGTCGAAGCTGAACAATTCCGTAGCTCTGTTTGTGCGTTCCTCGCTGCCAACCTCCCTGAGGGGTGGATGGGTATCGGCCAACTCGATGGCTTGGAGCTTGACCAATTTGTTGGTATGTGGCGCAAGACGCTGTTCGAACATGGATATCTGGCGCCCAACTGGCCCAAGGAATATGGCGGGGGCGGAATGAGTGCGCTGGAGCAGGTGGTGCTGGCCGAGGAGTTCTCTCGGGCTGGGGTTCCTGGGGGCGGACCAAACGATGCGTTCAGTATCCAGATGCTGGGCAACACGTTGTTGATGATGGGTACTGATGAACAGCGAGCCCACTACCTGCCTCGCATCCTGTCGGGTGACGACACGTGGTGCCAGGGGTACTCCGAGCCCAATGCCGGCTCTGATCTGGGCAACATCGGTACGCGAGCGGTCCTCGACGGTGAGGAGTGGGTTATCAATGGTCAGAAGATCTGGACATCGGCGGGCCATCTGGCTGATCACATCTTTGTGCTGTGTCGCACGGATCCAGATGCGCCCAAGCACAAGGGGATCTCGTTTCTGCTGTGCGACATGCGCCAGCCCGGAGTCGAGGTAAGGCCCATCAAGATGATTTCCGGGGAGAGCGAATTCAACGAGGTGTTCTTCACCGACGCCCGTGCCCCCAAAGGAGACGTCATTGGTGGGGTCAACAATGGCTGGGCGGTGGCCATGACGCTGCTTGGTTATGAGCGGGGCGAGGCCGCTGCAACCCAACCCATCCGGTTCCGGGCCGAGTACGACCGTTTGGAGCAGCTGGCCCGGGACTACGGACGCACTGATGATCCCGTCATCCGCCAGCGCCTCGCTTGGTGCTACTCGAAGGTGCGGATCATGGAGTTCTTGGGCAAGAAAGTGCTCACCCAATTCCTGGCCGGCCGCCACCCCGGGCCGGACGCCTCCATCGGCAAGATCTATTGGTCCGAGTACCACCTCAAGATCACGGAATTGGCCATGGACATCATCGGTATGGATGCCATGGCGCCCACGGGACGCAAGCCGTCTTCAGCTTTTGGCTCCGACGACGCAGGGGCGCCGAACTCCAGCAACTCGTGGACCATGACGTTCCTCAACGCCCGGGCTGGCACCATCTACGCCGGGTCCAGTCAGGTGCAACGCAACATCCTGGGTGAGCAGGTGTTGGGTCTGCCCAAGGAGCCCAAGAGTGACAGCGGCGCCTGGAGTTCGTCACGCAGTTGATGACTGTGCCTCGCTGGTTGAGTGCGGGCGCCGTGAGGGCGGTCCTCACTCGCCCTTCGCTGTGGCTGGAGGCATTGGCTGCGGGCCGCCGTTTGGCCCCACGACGGTGGTGGCGAAGTGCACCGTGGTCACCGCTGCCACCGGCAAACTATCTGCGTTTCCGCCAGCAGACCAACAGTGGTGGTGACGGCACCGGCCCTCTGCAAGGGCATGACTTGGTGGCGTTCCTGAAATGGTGTAAGTCCAACCGAAGCTCACTGGGGTAGGTTCAGGGGATGGCTGGAGCGTTAGTGCTCAACGCATCGTATGAGCCCCTCTGTGTGGTTCCGGTGCGACGCGCATTGGTGCTGGTGCTCAAGCAGAAGGCCGAGGTGGTGCACGGCACGGGCCGGGACATGCGCTCGGAGCGGGTGGTGCTGGTGGCGCCGTCGGTGATTCGCCTTGTTCACTTTGTGAAGGTTCCGTTCCGCTCCAAGGTGCCACTCAACCGTCGGGCTGTCTTTGCCCGCGACGGGTATCGGTGTCAGTACTGCGGTGTGGCCGCCGAAAACATCGATCACGTGTTCCCACGGTCGCGTGGTGGTCTGCATGCGTGGGACAACGTGGTGGCAGCCTGTCGGCCGTGCAATGCCCGTAAGGGCGACACGCTGCTGGAGCATTGCGGCATGACGTTGCGCAAAAAGCCGACGGTGCCCCATACCCTCACCTGGCTGCTGGTAGCGGTGGGCAGTGTGAGCCCCGACTGGGAGCCGTATCTGTCCAACGCTTGGACGGCACTGTCGGCGTGAGCGTTGTTCTGACGCGCCCTCGGATGCGGATTTTCTTCGGTACAGCGGCTGTGGTCATCTCGGCACTGGGTGTCGCCACGATGGTGGGGGCGCCGCTACTGGGTGCCGTCATGCCTACTCAGGTAGCTGAGGTACAGCAGACGGTGGCGCCCGCAGCGCTACCTGTGGTGGCGCGTCTCAAGTGGTTTCGATGCCCTGGTTCACCCACCCTGGATTGCGCCACCCTCACCGTACCGCTGGATTATTCCAAGCCCACCGGCACCGCCATCTCGTTGGCGGTGAACCGATCTCGGGCCAAGGGATCGGGTCGCAAGATCGGGTCGCTGCTCATCAATCCGGGCGGCCCAGGTGGATCCGGAGTGGCCTTCACCCCCCAGGCGGCGTTGCTGTTTGGCACGAAGCTCACTGACCGTTTCGACATCGTCGGTTTTGACCCGCGCGGCGTGGGTGCCAGCGCCCCGGTTCGCTGCCTGGACACCAAGTCGCTGGACCGCTACTTCGCCGTTGATCCATCTCCGGATACCCCTGCAGAGCGTGATGCCATTTTCGCCACTTCCAAGGAAATGGCCGATGGGTGTTTGGCTCGAAACGGTGCCGACGTGTTGCGTCACCTCGGCACGGTTGATGCAGCGCGCGACATGGAGCAGTTACGTAAGGCGCTCGGCGAGAATCAGCTCACCTTTTTCGGTTTCTCCTATGGCACTTACCTGGGGGCCGTATACGCCGATCTCTTTCCCAGACGGGTCCGCGCTTTCGCCCTCGACGGGGCACTTGACCCCAATGCCAGCAATGACGACCGTGCTCGATTGCAGGCCGCTGGTTTTGAGCAGGCGCTGAACAATTTCCAAGTGGACTGTGCGCAGCGACAGAGTTGTCGCAAGGCATTGGGAGATGTTGCGTCGGCCACCATTGATGATCTGTTCGACACGGTGGAGACCCAGCCGTTGGCGGTAGGTGCCCGCTCGGTGGGCCCGAGCGAGCTCACCACCGGTGTAATCAGCATGCTCTATAGCGAACGTTTCGGTTGGCCCCGATTGGAAAGTGCCTTAGCTGCTGCTCGTCGCGGTGAAGGGTCGCAGATGCTGGCGCTGTTCGATAGCTACACCGACCGCAACCGCGACGGCTCGTATCGCAACACCACCGAGGCCAATCTCGCCGTCAATTGTGTGGACATCCCGTCGTCGAGGGACCCCGCCCACTATGACGAGTTGGCCACGGAGCTGGCATCGCAATCGCGACATTTTGGTCGGGTCACGGCCTACTTCAACGTGGTGTGCGGTGAATGGCCGGTGCCCGCGTTGGATCAACCGCACGTGCGAGTGGCCGCCGGGTCGGCACCCATTCTTGTGATTGGTACTACCCAGGACCCGGCCACGCCATTGGTATGGGCCCAGCAGTTGGCGTCGCAATTGCAGAATGGACGATTGCTGACTGTGCCCGGCCGGTCTCATACCGCATACCTCACCGGTTCCGCCTGCGTACGTTCGGCGGTGGAGACGTACCTCGTGGATCTCACTGCTCCACCTCGTCAAGCGGTTTGCTGACATCGCAGTCGCGGTGCACGTGGAACCAACGGTGGCGGTTCAAACGTCCAACGTCATATGAGGACCGATTAGCGACGATCTGCAGCGGTAGCTGTTCCGGTGAGCAGCGCAGTGGTCATCAACTCCCAGCGGCCAAACACTACTCCCGCTTGCCGGAGTCATACTTTCGGAGCCGCACTTTGCAACAGGCGCAACAACGTCGTCCGCTGGAGTCGCCATTGCGTCATCGTTGGTGCGGGCGTCGCTTTCTCAAGAACGTGGTGAAGTGCTGCGTTTTTACGGGATGGGACCGCCGCGCACGGAGCGCGTGTCGGGCGAAACGGCTTGGGTTGCGGGTGCCACCGAGAGTGCCACTGCGTTAGTGGCGGTTGAGGCCCGCGGAGCATCGTGAGAGGCATTGTGGACCATCGACCTCGCGCCGCCATCTGCAGCCATGGTGTGGCGCAACGTCACCGGCACGCAGCGGACTTCGGTGGGGCTGACGGGGGTACCAGCCAACTCTGCGCTGACGGGTGTGGTCAGTGGTCGGGTGCGGGGCGCCCCTAGGGCCGACGTCAAACGGCGTTTATGCGTTCTAGCCCCGTGAGGTGGCAGTCGCCGGGAAACTGATCGTGGTGCAAACTGCTGATGATCGTCGCCGACTCGGTGGAACGTTGCATCACTGGGACGGGGTCAGCGGGTCTTGGTTCCGTAGCCGGGGCCTGATCGAAGATGGTGCTGAAGCGCTCGGCGTGGTCGAAACGTCGGTGGGCGTGTTCACTGTGGCAGTGTCGTATGACCGTACGAAGTTGGAATTGTCTCGAGTCGACGTCGGTGCTTTGCGCACTGATCGTGTCCCCAAGGTGACGTTCAGACGGTTTTCGGCGCCATTGCTGCTCAGTGATGTTGGTCGACGCATGTGGATTGTGGGGGAGCGTGGTGACCCGGGTCGCTTGGACATGTGGGCGCTGACGCTGCCCGACACCGCCGGCGCCCCGTAGGCGGTGCGTGCTTCAGCCAGTTGCGCAGGTGCCAGTACGATGGGGTGACACATGAGTCCATCTCCCAGTAAGAGGCCCACCGGGGCTGCCAAGAAGGCGACCCCTGCCCGCCGCGCCGCCACCCCCACCAAGCGGCCCGCATCGCCAACCGTTCCAGTGAAGCGGGTTATCGCCAAGAACGTTGCGGCCAAGGCAGTGCCGGTCCAAAAGGCTGCAACCAAAAAGGCCGTAGCGAAGAAGGCCGTAACGAAGAAGGCCGTAACCAAAAAGGTTGCTGTTAAGGCGGCACCGGTCAAGAAGAAATCGGTTCTAAAGCGGGTTGTGGCCAAGAAGATTGCGGCGAAGCGGGTCGTGGTCAAGCCGGCGCCGACGAAGCGGATCGTGGCCAAGAAGGTCGTGGCCCGAGCTCCGAAGGTGACCGCAGAAACCTCAGCGGTCGTTGCGCCGTTTGAGGATCGGACGGAGCGGACCTTTGCCGAACTTGGCGTGTCCGAGGACGTACTGGTGGTGCTCAAAGAGCACGGTATCGATGCCCCCTTCGCGGTGCAGGCGCTCACCATCCCCGATGGGCTTGATGGTCGAGATGTATGTGGCCAAGCCAAGACCGGATCGGGCAAGACCCTGGCCTTCGGCATCCCATTGGTAATGTTGGTCAAGGCACAGGCCAAGCCGCGCCGACCGTCAGCGCTGGTATTGGTTCCCACTCGCGAGTTGGCGGCCCAGGTGGAAGGCGAACTGGTGTGGTTGGCCGAGCCCCGAGGCCTCAAAGTGGTCTCCATCTATGGCGGTGTATCCATGGATCATCAGAAAGCGGGTCTCAACGCCGGTGCCGAAATCGTGGTGGCCACCCCGGGGCGTCTCATCGATCTGATGGGCCGCGGAGACATCTTCCTCGACTCGGTCCGATTCTTGGTGGTTGACGAGGCCGACCGTATGTGCGACATGGGCTTCATGCCCAACCTGGAGTGGTTGCTGCGCCATATGCCACGTCCTCGCCAAACAATGCTCTTCTCGGCGACGCTGGGCAGCGACGTCAACTCACTGGTAAAGCACGAACTGGTGAACCCAGTTCGCCATACGGTGGAATCGTCCACCACCACGGTGGAGGAATCGGTTCATCACTTCATCCAGGTCCATCAAATGGACCGAGTCAAAGTGGTGGCCGCCATCGTTGGCCAATACGACCGGGGCATCGTGTTCCTCAACACTAAGCGCGCCTGTGATCGTATGGCTGACGATCTCAAGGAGCTTGGCATCACCGCCCGAGCCATCCATGGAGACCTCACCCAAGAACGACGCAATCGAGCGCTGAAACAATTCAGTCTCGGTCAGGTTCACGTGCTGGTCGCCACCGATGTGGCCGCTCGAGGCCTACACATCGAAGGGGTTGATGTGGTGGTCCAAGCCGATCTTCCGGACGACCACAAGACGTACCTTCACCGGTCAGGACGGACCGCTCGCGCAGGAGCTACCGGGGTGGTGGTCACCCTCGTACAATGGAATCAACAGCTTGACGTCACTCGGTTGCAGAAGCGCCTGGGTATGAGCCAGGCCATTCCCGAGATGTTTTCCAACGACCCACGTTTGGCCGATTTGGCCTCGTGGGAATCAGTCGCCTGAGGCACCACCTTGACGCAATGGTGCCTACAACGGGCGTGTGGTGAGGCGCATGAGCTGTTTGCATCGTCGTTGGATCTGCTGGCCACAGTTGAACAACCCACTGTACGCATACTTGTTCCCTCCACGGCAGTCCTCGTTCTCGGAAGTGCTCAGCGCGCAGACATCGTTGGTCTTGGCGTTTCCTATGTGCACAGACGCTCTGGCGGGGGAGCAGTGTGGTTGGATCCGGCCAACCAGGTATGGGTTGACGTGTTACTACCGGCCAACCATCCGCGTTGGACCGATGACATCCGCCGGTCGGTGGATTGGCTGGGGCACGTGTGGTGGCTGGCGCTGACCAATCTTGGCGTTCCCAGTGCATCGATGCGAGTACACGCCGGCGGCCTGGAGAGGAGCAAATGGTCGTCCCTGTTGTGTTTTGCCGGAGTTGGCCCAGGTGAGGTGCTCATCGGACCCCGCAAGGTGGTTGGCATATCCCAGCGCCGATCGCGTCGGGCGGCGTTGTTCCAATGCGGTGCGCTGTTGGACTGGAGCTTTGACCCAATGGTGTTCGCGGCGCAGGCGTGGCCTGGGGTTCCCGACGTCGAGGTGATGCAAGCTGGGGTGGGGCTACGGTCCATTCTGGGTGCGTCGTTGTCGGGGGCTGATGTCGAACAGGCGCTGATGGATGCGCTCGTGGCAGCATCGTGACATGAGCGATTCTGCCACCCAGGTCAGCGAAGATGCCGAACTTCTCTACGAGGTGTCCGAGCACGTGGCCACCATCACGTTCAACCGACCCCAGCGGATGAACACCATCTCCGGGCCGATGCTGGACTTGCTCACCGATTTGTTGTTACGCGCCGATCGTGACCCCAACGTCCGCGTCATCGTGCTCACCGGCACCGGTCGAGCGTTTTGTGCCGGTCTCGACATCAAGGCGCAGGCCTCGGGTGACGGTTTGCTGTCAACCGGCGCTGGTTTCCGCCAGATAGACCTGCGCCGTACCCCACCCACGGTGCTTCACGCCCTGGATACGCCCACCATTGCCGCGCTCAACGGTTCTGCTGCGGGCTATGGGTTGGACATCGCCGTGGGATGTGACATTCGTATTGCCGCTCGCTCTGCGAAGTTGGCGGTGGCCTTCACCAAGCGCGGCATCGTCCCCGAGTCCGGCGGTACGTGGTTGCTGCCGCGCATCGTGGGCTACGCCAAGGCGGCGGAGCTCATCTTCACCGGTCGCACGCTACGCACCGATGAAGCGTTGGAGTTGGGCCTACTGAACAAAGTGGTGGACGACGACCTGTTGGCCAAAGAGGCCCGGGCCATGGCATTGGAGATCGCCGCCAACGCCCCGTTGGCGGTCCAGGCGGCCAAGCGGATGATGCGAATGGGGGAAACGGAGACCTTTGAGCAGAACGTCAACCACGTGTATCTGCAATTGCTGCCGCTGTTTCGCACCAAGGACTTTGCCGAGGCCATGACCGCTTTTGTGGAGAAGCGCGAACCAACGTTCGAAGGTCGCTGAGCCTTTACTCCCTGGGCGCGGCAGTTCGGCACCCAAACCGTGCCCACCGTGACAAGTTGGTGGAGTTCGTGCCAGATTTGTTGCCCGTCGTGACATTCATGGTGCCGAAGTACCGCGCTCGGAATAAAGGTCTATGCCTTCCACTCGTTGCGCCCGCTGCGGACCCCGGTGGACGACACGGCCCACAGCTGACGGGAAATCTCCAGTTGCACCGCATGGGCGGGGATGATGTGGGGTGGACGGGGCGCCATGGCGATGGGTGGGAGCCCGGCCAGGGCGGCATTGCGCTCGGCTACCGACAGATACCAACGATCCTGCGTGATCTGGGCCCACTTGTCGGCCCCCATCACCAAGATGTCGTAGCCGTGGGCCACTTCCACCAGTAACTGGGCATCAGTGACCACCACCCCAATCCACGGTCGGTTGGCCAAGAGTTGCCGTAAGGCGTCGGCTCGTTCGTCGACGGAGGGACCCACCACCGACTCCTTGCCGAGCGTGACCCTGGACAGCAAGAGGTCGACCCGTTCGAGGTGACACTGCTGCCAGGCTGCTTCGGCCACGGCGACGTGGGCGATGGTGGCTGGATTGAACGATCCGGGATAACACCCGATCATGAAACCTCACTGGCTCCCAACGTATCGGTGAACACGACACAGTCCTGTGCTTGGACACGACCGGCAGGGATACCCATGTCACCAGCCAAGAGGCGCCGCACCGCTGAAGATTTGGCGGCGCCAGTGGCCAGCCACACCACATGGTGGGCCCTGGCCAACTCGGGATAGGTGAGGGTCATGCGCCGGTGGCCCTGGTACTCGCCGGTGACCGCAACGCTGCGGGCATTGACGTCGAGCACGGGGTCGCCCGGCACCAGAGAGGCTGTGTGCCCGTCCTCACCCAAGCCCAAGTGCACCACGTCGAGTCCGTTGACACACCACGTAAGCAACTGCGAGGCGTAGTCGGCGGCGGCGATCTCTGGATCCTCACCCATGACCTCCATCAGATGAATGTTGGACTTCGGAAGTGGGACCTCCAACAGGGCATTGACGAGCTCTACGGCGTTGCGGTGTTTGTCCCCGTTGGGAGCGATCCGTTCATCCACCTGAAAGATATGGATGTTGGTCCAGGGCAGGGGCTCTTCGGCCAAGGCCCGCAAGAACAGCGATGGCGTGGATCCACCGGATACCGCTACCGAAGCCACTCCTCGCATGGCCACTGAACTACGCAGTTCCACAGCTACAGCCCCGGCGGCTCGGGCGGCCGCAGCTCCGTTGGTAGGGCTCACGACGAGGCGAAATGCGGTGGGGACATTGTCGTTCATGCAGATCGGACCCTACGTCACGGGAACAGCTGTTCGATCACGATAAATAAAGGCGAAACGACACGACCAACCATTGACGAAATGGGTCAAAGTGGTACGCTGGAACTTCCAAGTGGGGGGAAGTGGGAGTTGCCTTGGCTCCTGTGACCTTCCCCGACCAGCTCTTCTTCTCTCGTCAAATCCCTTTCTCGAAGCCCACTGGACCACGCATGTTTCTCGACAGCTACAAGCATGCCCTGGATCCGAAAGGAAGGGTGGTTGTTCCTTCCAACTACCGCGGCGAGTTGCAGGGCGTCTTCTATCTGGCCATGGGCGACCACGGGCAGATCGAAGTGTGGCCCAAGGCCGATTTCGAAGACCGGGTGAAGGAGAAGAAGGCGCTCGCCAAGGGCAACCAGCAGTTGGAATATGAGCTGCGTACATTTGCCGCCAGTGCATGCGAGGTGGAGATGGACGGCCAGTTCCGTGTCGCAATCTCCGCTCGACTGCGGGCCCGGGCCGGCCTGGAACCAGGTACGCAGCTCATCCTCAACGGCATGATCGAGCGCTTCGAGATCTGGACCGAACCGGCGTTTGCACTGTACGAAGCCCCGTTTGTCGGCGCTGGCGCTGATGCAAATCAGGCGTGATGTGGTGCAGTCGATGACGACCTTCGCCCACGTTCCGGTACTGCTTGACGAAGTCGTGGCCTGGTTTGCTCCCGTGCCCGCTGGCTGGGTGGTGGACGCCACCCTTGGCGGTGCGGGCCACGCCCGAGCCATCCTGGATGCCCACCCCCATCTCTCGGTGCTTGGTATCGACCGCGACCCAGCCGCCATCGAAGCCGCCACCGACCGACTGGCCTCGTACGGACCACGCGCGCGAGTGGTGCGCGCCCGCTTCGACGACCTGGCCCAAGTCGCCAGTGGCCTGGTGGTGAGCGGGGTATTGCTCGACCTCGGGGTGTCCTCGCTCCAGTTCGATGAGTCGGCTCGAGGGTTCTCGTACCGCGCCGACGCCCCGCTCGACATGAGGATGGACCCCACCAGCGGGTTCAGTGCCGCCGAACTGTTGCAGTTGGCCACGGTCGATGAAGTGGCCCGCATCTTGCGCGATTACGGCGATGAGCGGTTCGCCTTCCGGATCGCTTCAGCCATTGTGCGTGAGCGCGAGGCCAATCGTCCCGTCGACACCACGGCGCGCTTGGTGGAGGTGGTCACCGCAGCCATTCCGGCCGCCACGCGGCGAACTGGTGGCCACCCTGCCAAGCGGTCATTCCAAGCCATACGAATCGCCGTCAACGCAGAGCTTGACGTTCTCGGGCCGAGCGTTGACGCAGCCATCGATTCCCTCACTGACAATGGACGATTGGTGGTCCTCAGCTACCACTCCGGTGAAGACCGCATCGTCAAAGACCGTCTCCGTCTCGCCGAGACGGGTGGCTGTACCTGCCCACCCGGGCTGCCCTGCACCTGTGGGGCCCTTCCCCGAGGCCGGGCGTTGCGCAGGTCTGTCACCCGTCCCGGCCAGGCCGAGATCATCAGAAATCCGCGGTCGGCCAGCGCGCTGGCCCGGGTTTTCGTGAAGCTCGACTCACTCAATGACCAACAGGGAGCAAACCGATGATCGGTGTCCGGGATCGAACAACATTCATCGACCTCACACAGCAGTCCCAATCGGGGTCTGCCGGGGACGATCGTCGAGGAATCGCTCGGGCGTTGCTGTTCGCCAATGGTATCGATGAGCGCGGACGGCGATTGGCGTTGGTGTTCGACCAACCGAGGGGGAGTGGACGAGCCTCCGTGGTGTCCAAGTACAGCGATCGTCGCATCGAGGCCATCTACGCAAGTGCTGACCTTGACGACGGCGCCCCCAACGTCCGCATGATCGGGCCCAGTTCGATCCATGCCACCTCACCTGCGCGCGTAGTGAACACCGACGAGAGCAGCAGGGGTGACGCACCACGCGTGTTGTCGCCCCGTCGCGCTTCTGACGGCGACGCCGGTGGCAAACGAGCCGTGGCCAGTCGTCGCTCATCTGCTCGCCCGGGACCGTCTCCTGTCGTGATCGGGGCCACGGCTTTGGCTGTACAGATCGACCTCGACCCTCGAGCGGAAGCAGCCTCGGCGGTGTCAGCGCGGACGGATCTGCGCGTGGTGGCGCGGCCCACACCTATGTGGGGTAGGCGACTGACGGCATTGTTCTGGTCGACGTTCATCTTTGGAGTGGCGTTTCTGGCCGTGGTGTTGCATGCGACGTTGGCGGAGCGCCAAGCCACGTTGGACACGATCCACGTGAATCTCGATCGGGCGGAACGCGATCATGAATTGCTGAGGGTGCAAGTCGCCAAACTCGAATCACCGGACCGAGTCACTGCCCTGGCGGCGCGCATGGGTTTGGTGACTCCGGTCAGGATCCGCTTCGTGACGCCTCAGGTTCCGGTGGCGGATTCGACCGGTGCGGGTCGCTGATGAGGTCCGCTGACGGCCGTTTCGAAAGTGACGATCCGTTGACGTTCCGTCCATCGCCGATTCCCGGTCGGGGATCAAGTGCCCAGATGACAGATGTACTGCCCAGATCAGCCTTACCAAAATCATCTGTACACAGATCATCGCAGCGTCGTCAAACGTCAAGTCGAATCCGCCACGGTGCAAGACCAACTGCGCGACCTACGGGTTTCGCCTCGCACGGCCACACGACGGGTGCGGATCCCCTCGATCTCTTCGCAGGATTCACTGCCGTAGACGAGTTCCCCGGATTCGCAGAGATACGGCCTACAACTGCGTCCGGCGCACATGCCGGTTCCACCGCCCAAGCTTCACCGGCTGGGCAGCGCGCAGATCGTGTCCGTAGTGGGCGTGTACTGAGCCATAGCCCACAACAGGCCGCACGCACTGGGCCGATGAAGAAACAGTCATCACCATCCAAACGGCCATATCGTTCGGTGATGCTGGCATTGATGGTGGTGGCAGGCTTCGCCGCACTTGGAGTGCGGACTGCAAGTCTTCAGGTGCGAAGTTCCACCACTACTTCAGGCGTTGGTGGTGCAAAGGGCAATCTTGATCGGCGTATCTTGGCGGCTGAGCGCGGTGATCTCGTAGACCGCACCGGTGTTCCCCTGGCGGTCAACGAGCGGGTGGCCAACGTCATTTTGGATCCGCAGGAGACGCGTACCCTTCGAGTGAAATCCGATCCGGCCGACGTGAAGAAACTCAACGCCAAGATCGTGGCGCTCACGTTGCAACTGGGAATGGACTCAGCCACGATGGAGTCCTTCATCGCTCGGGCGGGGCGTTACGCAATGTTGGCCCGAAAGGTGGATGACGCCGCTGCTCAGCGCATCGCCGCCATTGGTTTATCCACGGTGGCACTACAAGATCAGCCCGAGCGGGTCTACCCTGCCGGTGATCTGGCTCGCGGGGTCATCGGCGGTGTGGGTGACACCACCCACACCGAGGACAACGGCACCAGTTGGGCCGGGTTGGCGGGAAAGAACGGATTGGAGCAGGAGTTGGATTCCCGGCTCGAGGGTAAGCCCGGCGAATTACTCGTGGAACTGGCGCCCGGTGGTCGGGAGATCCCAACCGGTGGACGACGGTTGGTCCCGTCCACCCGTGGTACGAGCTTCGAGTTGACGTTGGACCGGGCCTTACAATTCCGCGTCGACGAATTGCTCACCGCCCGCATCATCCAGACCGGTGCGCGGCGCGGCACGGTCCTGGTGATGGAGACCGGCACCGGCGATGTGTTGGCCTCATCGTCGATGGTGGCCCGAGCTGACGGTACGGTTGTACCCACGTCCTACAACGCCCCGCTCATCGATGCCTACGAGCCTGGATCGGTAATGAAGCCGTTCACCATGGCCATCGCTCTCGAGCGCAAGGTGATGACAGCCACGGAGACGATGTCTGTGCAGGATCGATACACGATGGTTTTCAAGAACTACACAAAGACGTTCAAAGATGATGAGAACCACGCCACGATGCTGTGGAACATGACCGACATCCTGCGCAATTCGTCCAACGTGGGAACCATCAGGGTGGCCACCAAGCTCGGTCGCGATGTGGTGTACGAAAACTTCGTCAATTTTGGTTTTGGAAAGCGCACTGGCCTCATCAGCCCCGACAAGGAATCACGGGGAATTCTGCCGACACCGGACACATGGTCTGGAGTCGACATTGCCACGAAGCCAATTGGTCAGGGCGTTTCGGTGACGGCCATGCAGTTGTTGGGTGCAGTGAACACCTTGGCGGCCGATGGTCAATACATCGCACCACGGTTGGTGCGCGCCGAAATCGACTCCCAGGGAACCAGGCACGACCGGGCGGTGCCCAGACCACGACGGGTGGTGACTTCAGAAACTGCTGCCACCATGCGCACGATGATGTCTGATGTGGTGAAGAGCGGCACTGGAATGCCTGCTGCGGTGAAGGGTTACGACATCGCAGGGAAGACCGGCACCGCCCAGAAGCCAGGTAAGGGTGGGTACATCGATGGCGAATACATGGCGTCATTTGTTGGGTTCTTCCCCGCCGCCCATCCTCGTCTCACCATCGTGGTGATCCTGGACAACCCCACGCCCATATATGGCTCAGCAACGTCGGCGCCGCTGTTCGGTGAAATTGCGCGATACGCAGCCCAGCGCTATCGCATCGCTCCGTTGCGTGGTGACTCCATCGCCTTCCCGGCCCCGTCCGTAACTGCACTCGAATCACCGGAACTCAAAGCCGCACGCAATGCCGTCAACGCGTCGGGGATCTCGCTCACCGGTGCGACAACACCGTCAGCAACCGCAACGTCAGTTGCGGGGGCAAGACCTGCGTCGGCTCGCGTTCGGCGTCGCACACGAACCACGGTGGCCGACGGATCAGCCCTTGCGCCGCAGTCGCAGGACGCGCCGGATTCTGCTGCTACGCAGTCGGCCCGGTCTGCGCCCAGAGCTGTTGCGCCACCCAGTGCTACTGGAAACACTGCCGCTAGAAGCACTGCCGCTGAAAGAACTACTGCGGCAGCCACGGTGGCCGTCCGAGCGCCAGCAGTCACTGCTGCTTCTGAATGAGTACCACGTCGGGGGTGACGCTCACCCACCTCATCGAGATGTTGGTGGTGGGGCCATGGGCCATTTCCACTCCGCTGCTCAGCGACGCATCGACGGGCGGTTCGCCGAGCGGATCACCGCTGCCACTGATCGGGGCCACTCATGATTCACGCATGGTGGGACCGGGCATGCTGTTCTGCTGCATCGTGGGTACTCGTCGCGACGGTCATCATTTCGCCCAACAGGCAGTTGACAATGGCGCCACTGCACTTCTGGTAGAGCACGAGGTGATCACTCGCCCTGCAGTACCTCAGATCATCGTGACCAACAGTCGTGAGGCGATGGGCCCAGCGGCGTCGATCATCTACGGTCGTCCATCCGAGCAACTCACCATGATCGGCATCACCGGCACCAACGGCAAAACCAGTACTGCACACCTACTCGGGGCCGTCTTGGAGGAAGCGGGGATGCGGGTGGAGGTATTGGGGACCCTGACCCAATCCCGAACCACCCCCGAGGCCACCGATCTGCAAGCTCAGCTCGCCAGGTTTGTTGCTGCTGGCGTCACCCACGTGGTGATGGAGGTGACCTCTCACGCATTGGTGCTCAACCGGGTGGATGGCATCCATTTCCGAGTCGTGGTATTCACCAATTTGTCGCAAGACCACCTGGATTTTCACGAGACCATGGAGCGCTACTTCCGAGCCAAGGCGCTGCTCTTCACCACTACGCGCGCTGACGAAGCGGTCGTCAATGCCGATGATACGCATGGACGTCTACTTCTGGCCGCCGCCCAAATTCCCACGACTGCGTTCCAGATGTCGTTGGCGGCCGATGTTCGCGTCGCAGTTCACAGCTCCTTCCGCTGGCACCACGTCAACGTGGTGCTGCGCCTGGGAGGGTCTTTCAGCGTGGCCAATGCGCTCGCGGCAGCCACTGTTGCCGACCGGCTCGGCATCGCCGCCGAGGTGGTGGCGGCAGGACTGGGACGCGCCGAAGTGGCTGGGCGGTTCGAACCGGTAGATGCTGGTCAGGGCTTCACCGTGCTGGTGGACTACGCCCACACCCCTGATGCACTGCAGCGAGTTCTGGAGGCCGCTCGCTCCATCACGCCTCAGGGTCGGCGACTGACGGTGGTGTTCGGGTGTGGGGGAGACCGAGATGTGGGCAAACGCCCGAAGATGGGGGCCATCGCCACGGACCTGGCCGATCAGGCGATCGTGACGTCGGACAACCCACGCACCGAGCAACCAATGGTCATCATCGATCAAGTGGTGAGTGGCGTCACCCGTGTCGACGTCTTGGTGGTGGAACCGGACCGCCGAACCGCCATCGAACGAGCACTGCGCCAGGCCCATGCCGGTGACGTGGTGGTACTGGCGGGCAAGGGTCACGAGTCCGGTCAAGAAATCAACGGCGAGGTGTTGCCATTCGACGACCGCTCGGTGGCGCGGGCCATTCTCCAATCCATACTCGACTCTGGCCGGAACGCACCGCAATGAGGCTCACCATCGACGAGGTGGTGGCGGCCACCTCCGGGCACGCCGGGATCATGGAGAGGACGGGGGCTGCGGTGGCCCGCGTTCGCACCGACTCGCGAACAGTGGCACCGGGCGACCTGTTCGTGGCCGTTCAGGCCGAACGTGACGGTCACGATTTCATCAACGCCGCCCGCCAATCGGGCGCTACTGCCTGGCTCACTATGCGCGCCGATGTTCGGCCCGGAGCCATCCGGGTCAACGACACCACCGTTGCCCTTTCGGAACTGGGGTCCTATGCCCGCACCCGTTTGCCCGATCGGGTAATTGGCATCACTGGTTCCTCCGGCAAGACCTCCACCAAGGACCTGATTGCCGCCATTCTTCGTGCCGAGGGTCCGGCCGCCGCCAGCGAGAAGTCGTTCAACAACGAGCTGGGGGTTCCGTTGACCCTGCTCGATGCGCCTGCGAATGCCATCGCCGCAGTGGTGGAGATGGGAGCGCGCGGAATTGGTCATATTGCCGCGTTATGCCGCATTGCGCGCCCTACCGTAGGTGTCGTGACAAACGTCGGGTTGGCCCATCTGGCCATGTACGACGGCCCCGATGGAATCGTCACTGCCAAGGGCGAACTGGTGCAGGCGTTGCCTGGCTCCGGAGTGGCGGTTCTGAACGCTGACGATCCGTCGTCGCTGATCCACGCCGTCATCACCAGCGCCCGAGTAGTGCGCTTCGGAGGCGCTGCGTTGGGGACGGTTGACGGGGCCCACACTGATGTTTGGGCGAGTGAAGTCACACTCGATGACACGCTGCGTCCGTCGTTTCGATTGCACTCGACGTGGGGTGACGCTGACGTCACGCTCGGGGCGCGAGGCCGCCATCAGGTGAGCAACGCGTTGGCGGCCGCTGCCGCCACGTTGGCATCGGGTTCGTCACTTGATCACGTCGTGGTGGGTCTTGGCACCAAATCGTTGTCCCCTTGGCGTATGGCCGTCGAAGTCGCACTCTCCGGGGCAACGGTGATCAATGATGCCTACAACGCCAATCCCGATTCTATGGCGGCGGCTTTACGGTCGTTGGCCGATGTCAGTGCCACGCGACGTATCGCCGTGCTTGGCACCATGGCTGAGTTGGGTGACGCAGCGCCCGCCGAGCATGCCCGGATGGCCGAGTTGGCGCGTGAGTTGGGCATTGATGTGATCATCGCAGTGGCCGAACCGCACTATGGGGCGTCCACCGTTGATGGTATTGCATCGGCTCTCGATATGCTCAGCGCGCTGAGTGTTCGCACCGGCGATGTGATCCTGGTGAAGGGCAGCCGGGTGGCGGGACTGGAACAACTGGCCGCTGCGCTCATGGGAGCTCACCCATGATCAATCTGGCAATTGCCGGGTGTGTGAGTTTTGTGGTGGCGGTCTTGGGGATGCCGGTGCTCATCAAGTGGCTGGCAGCTCACGGTATCGGCCAACCCATCCGAGTCGATGGACCCGCGGCCCACCATGCCAAGAAGGGCACACCCACCATGGGCGGCATCATGATCGTGGTGGCGGCCATCGCCGGCTACCTCGTTCCGCATCTGCGTCCTGGACTTCCCTTCAGTCGGGGTGGCCTCATGGTGGTGTGGGCTTTCGTGGGCGCCGGTGTGGTGGGGCTCACCGATGACTGGATCAAAGTCACCCGCAAGCGTTCCCTGGGACTCAACAAGCGGGCCAAGATCATGGGGCAACTGGTGGTGGCGGTGTCGTTCGCGATGGGCTCGGTGCGGTGGGTCAATGTTCAGCACGTGCTCGGTTTTGCCCGGTGGAACTCTCCGGGTTGGAAGATGGGCGTGGTGCTGTTCGTGATTTCCACGGTGCTCGTGGTGGTGGGAGCCTCCAACGCCGTGAACATCTCCGATGGTCTCGACGGGTTGGCGGCCGGCACCTCCGTTTACGCTTTTTTGGCCTATGCCGTGATGTGCTTTTGGATGTTTCGAAATCCCAACACGTACCGGGTTCCACAGGCTCTCGACTTGGCGGTGGTGGCCACATCCATGGTGGGGGCGTGTTTGGGGTTTCTGTGGTGGAACGCCGCTCCCGCTCGCATCTTCATGGGTGACGTGGGCGCGTTGGCTATTGGATCGGCATTCGGGGCCTTGGCGGTGATCACCTATACGCAACTGCTGCTACCCATCATCGGCGGGTTGTTCGTGTTCGAAACCATTTCAGTGATCTTGCAGGTCGGATCATTTCGGTTGTTCAATAAGCGGCGGATCTTTCGGATGGCCCCTATTCATCATCATTTTGAACTGAAGGGGTGGCCGGAAACCACGGTTATCATTCGATTCTGGATCATTGCCATCCTGCTCGTGGCTACCGGAATCGGATTCTTTTTTGCCGATTTCATCTCGTTGAGCGGCACAGTCGGAGGTTTGTCTTGACCGTGACCAGTACCCCGTACCGGCGTGAACGAGCGCTGCGCCCACCGAGGACTGCGTCCCGTACGGTCACGCACTTGGAGCGCCCGATACGCCAACCGAGGGCAGTGCATCGTAAAACCAGGGCGATGCATCGTGGCGTGCCAACTCGGCCCGGTTGGAATCCGCTGGCATACTCGTTGCTGGCTATCGTCGGGGGGCTGACGGCCATAGGACTCGTATTCATTCTGTCCGCTTCGTCAGTGGAGAGCCTGGCCCGTCACCAAAAGTACTGGGCCGTGTTCATGCGCCAGGTGGTCTGGGAGGGCGTTGGCATCACTGCCTTCGTTGTGGTTCTGCGCCTTGGCTATGCGTTTTTGGCCCGTCACTGGTTCGCAATGTGGTGTGCCACCGTTTTGGCTCTGTTGGCAGTGAAATCCCCGCTCGGTGTGTCTCGCAACGGATCGGCTCGATGGATTGGACCGCGTGCCTTTGAGGTACAGCCCTCCGAGGCAGCCAAGCTGATGGTGGTCGCTGCATTGGCGCATGTGTTGTCGTTACCCCGTCGTGATGTAAGCGATCCTCGAGCCACGTTGGGCCCCATTGCGTTGTTGTCACTTCCGCTGATTGGACTGGTGATGTTCCAACCAGATCTAGGCACCACCGTGATCGTGGCGGCGGCGGCGTTGGCAGTGTTGTGGGCCGGCGGCGTCCCGGCCGCCTGGATGACGGGCATCACTGCGCTGGGAACTTCGGTGGTTGGTCTCTCATTGGCGCTGCATCCATATCAATTTCAACGCCTCACGGTGTTTTTGGATCCGTCACAGGCGGCGGGCTATCACCTCCGTCGCTCGCTGAGCGGGATTGCATCTGGTGGTTGGACAGGAGTGGGCGTAGGAGCAGGACGCTCGAAGTGGGGCTTCTTGCCCAATGCGCATACCGACTTCATCTATGCCGTCATTGCGGAAGAAGTCGGTCTCATCGGCGCACTCATCGTGTTGGCGCTGTTTGTCAGCCTCGGCGTGGTCGGTCTGCAGATTGCTCGGCGCGCTCCTGATCGGCAGTCGAAGCTGATGGCCACGGGTATCACTGCGTGGATCTCGGTGCAAGCCATGGCCAACTTGGGTGCGGTCACCGGATGGGCACCGGTCACCGGTGTCCCGTTGCCGTTCGTGTCGCAGGGTGGCACTGCATTCGTGGCGCTCATGGTGGGGGTTGCCTTGTTGGCCGACATTGCCCGTCGCGGTGTCAATCCTGATGACGAGGCACGGCGAAAGTCCTATCGAGGACGTGAGCATCCCTCTCAGCATTCCGGCATCCGACAGCGATGAGGCCGCTATCACCGGGTCGACCCGCTCCTCGGCCTTGGATCGTCATTGCTGGTGGTGGGACGGCCGGGCATGTGTTGCCAGCCTTGTCGGTGGCCACGGAGTTGGTTGCTCGAGGATTATCAGCCGAGTCGATTGCCTTTGTGGGCAGTACACGCGGCATCGAAGCCCGATTGGTTCCGGAGGCCGGGTTTGCGGTGACGTTGCTCCCCGGACGAGGCATTCAGCGAAAGATAAGCGCACAGAATATTGTGTCGATATGGGGCTTGATCCGCGCTGGCATCATAGCCACCACTCAGCTGGCCCGGCGGCGGCCCGCAGTGGTGCTGTCCGTTGGTGGGTATGCGTCAGTGCCATGTGTTCTGGCGGCCACGGTGCTGCGCATTCCATTGGTGGTGGCTGAGCAGAATGCTCGGGCCGGTGTCGCCAATCGCTTGGCGGCGCGATTGGCCTGCGCCACGGCGGTGTCGTTTCCGGACGTGAAACTGCCGCGGTCGGTACTCACCGGGAATCCTGTTCGGGCCGAGCTGGTGGCATTGGCGGGTGAAGACCGAACGACGCGCAGGGCGCGAGCACGAGGGATGCTCGGTATTGATGCCGATGCCACCGTGTTGTTGGTGTTCGGCGGGTCATTGGGCGCTCGCACGATCAATGCTGCAACTTGCACCATGGTGTCGCAGCTCAGCGATGCTGAGCCAGCACTGCCACAGAAGCTGTTCGTCCATCATGTAAGCGGGGAAGCGGAGTTCGCCACCGTGGCGGCTTGGGAAGCCGACTGGCGTCAACAGCCTCATGAGGGCAACGTTTCATATCAACTGGTGAGCTATGAGAATCGGATGGATTTGGCCATGGCGGCGGCAGACGTATGCCTGTGTCGGGCAGGTGCTTCGTCGGTAGCTGATCTGGCCATCATGGGTGTGCCGGCGCTGATGGTGCCGTTACCGATTGCTGCTGAAGATCACCAGACACTCAATGCCCAAGCGGTGGCCCACGATGGTGCTGGTGTGCTCATCCCCGATGCCGAACTGTCGGGCCAACGCCTGATCCATGAGTTCAGTGAGTTGATGGCCACCCCTACGCGACTCATCGAGATGGCGGCGGCTCAACAGCGTCGCTCTCGACCCGGTGCCGCAGCAGCAGTGGCTGAGTTGTTGGCCGTCCACGCCACACGGCCGTTTCCGGCAGCCGTCTCAGCGGCAGTGACGTGAGCGTCCCTGATCTGAGCTCGCTGCGTCGAGTACACGTGGTGGCCGCTGGTGGCGCCGCCATGAGTGCCGTGGCCCACATCCTGGCCGCCATGGGTCACAACGTCACCGGCTCAGACCTGGTGGACTCGGCGGCCCTCAATCGTCTGCGCGCTGAGGGCCTCACCATGTGGACGGGCCACCACGGTGATCATGTGCGGGGCGCAGACGTGGTGGCTGTGTCCACCGCAGTGCAGCCCGGCAACGTCGAGCTCGATGCGGCAATGGCGGCGGGTGTGACCGTGGCCAGCCGACCGGACATGATGGAGGCCATCGCCGTCGGGCAGCGAACACTGGCGATCTCCGGGACCCACGGCAAGACCACCACCTCGGCCATGGCTGCTTTGGTGGCCGAAGCAGTGGGTTGGAATCCGTCGTTCATCGTGGGTGGCGTGGTGAACCAGCTCGGTACTGGATCTCGGTGGACAGGGTCTGGAAGCTTGGTGGTGGAAGCTGACGAGAGCGACAACTCATTCCTTCGATTCCAAGCCGACGATGTCATCGTCACCAACATCGAGAGCGATCATCTCGACTTTCACGGGTCATTGCAGGCGCTGGAGTCCGCTTTCCACCAGTTCGTTGTTCAAGGGTCCGGAGTGAAAGTGCTGTGCGCAGACGACGTCGGAGTCCAACAGTTGCTCCTCGGCTTGACGGCGGAGCAACTCGATCCCGTACGCACCTACGGAACCAGTACTGGTGCTGCGTACCAAATAGTTGATCTCCACACTACTGGTATGCGCACTTCCTTTTCTGTGGAGGTCGATGGTGATGTGGTGGCTCACGTGTCGATGCGGGTACCGGGTGATCACAATGCCCGCAACGCAACGGCGGTGTTTGCCATGTTCCATTCGTTGGGTCACGACGGTGAACTGATCAGCGACACATTGAGTAATTTTACCGGTGTCGGGCGGCGATTCGAACTTCGGGGGGAGCTGGGTGGCGTCACCTTTGTGGACGACTATGCCCATCTCCCCAGTGAGGTGGCCACCGTGGTGGCGGCCGCTGCTCGGGGCGACTGGAAGCGGATCATCGCAGTGTTCGAACCGCATCGCTATACCCGCATCCGAGATGTGGGAGCCGACTTTGCGCATTCGTTTTTGGGGGCATCGGTGGTGGTGGTGACTCCGCTGTTTGCGGCCGGACAAGTGGCCATCGACGGCATCTCGTCGCATACCGTTTCCAACGCCATCCGGGCCGCTCACCCCGAACTCGACGTGCGAGATGTGGGGACCCGCAGCCATTTGGTGGAACTCCTTGGATCGCTACTGCAACCCGGCGATCTGTGCCTCACCATGAACGCGGGGGAACTCACCACGTTGCCCACCGACATGTTGAACGGCCCTTGGGCGCAGCGCGTCGCCGGCGTCGCCAAGGAGCGGCCGTGAGCACACTCCCAGCGGCGCTGGCCATGGCTACACAGATCTTGGGGCCGTTGGCGACCTCCGACGTGTCCTTGGCGCCGTACACCACACTGCGCGTCGGTGGTCCAGCCGCCCTGTTGGTTGCGGTTACCGCCGTTGACCAACTCAACATCGTGGCCGCAGCAGTTGTTGGAACGGGCTTACCAATGCTGATCATCGGCCAAGGGTCCAACCTGCTCATCAGCGACGAAGGCTTTGCCGGGATCGTGGTGGTACTCGGAGAGTCGTTTGCCGATATCGACATAGATGCCCAATCCGGAGTGGTCAAGGCTGGAGCTGCAACCAAGTTGCCCGTACTGGCTCGGCGCACTGTGGCAGCCTCACTGTGCGGACTGGAGTGGGCGGTTGGCGTCCCCGGATCCGTGGGTGGGGCCGTTCGCATGAATGCCGGCGGTCACGGTTCCGACATGGCCGCGACACTTCTGAGCGTCGACGTGATCACCATGGATTCTGCGCCCGGCCAAGTTCGCACCGTAGAGGCGGCCTCGCTGGCCCTTGGATATAGATCGTCGGTGGTGCGACCGGTTGATGTGGTGGTGAGCGCCAAGTTCGGTTTGGTTCCGGGGCCCCGCCAGGCAGGGGAAGACGTGTTGGCCGAGATCGTGCGGTGGCGACGCCAGCATCAACCTGGTGGGGCCAATTGTGGCTCTGTATTCACCAATCCACCTGGCGAGTCGGCTGGCCGGCTCATCGACGAAAGCGGGCTCAAGGGTTACCGCATGGGAACTGCGTCGGTCTCGGTGAAACATGCCAACTTCATCCAGGTCGATGAGGGTGGACGATCCCAGGATGTACGCGCGCTGATCAACTATGTTCGCGCCACTGTGGAACGGCGTACTGGAATTGCACTGCACCCCGAAGTCCGGACCGCCGGGTTTCCTTCAGCACCGTTCGAGGAGATTCCATGAGCCCCACCGCCATCGACACCGACTTGCGCTGGGGTGTTCGCGCCGCAGCGCAGCAGAGACCCGTTGATGAGGGTGCAATGTCAACGATGTCGCCGCCTGCCGAGGAAGTCACGTTCCTGCGACTGGTGGACAACTCCCTCATCATTGACATCGCCACCGTTGGGGACGAATCGCCATTGCGTCTGCGTACTCGGGTGTGGCGAAGGCCAGTCCCGGTGGAGACTCCCCAATGGGGCGGCGCTGAGCCGATTCGCGTCCGTGCTCGCCCGGCCTCTCAACTCCCTCCGGTTGTCATACTGCCGTATCCGCTTGATGAGGCCTATGTCTCCCCCCCACCCGTCGCTGAAGCAGAACCGGTCGAATTGGTGCTGT
>JAYVGK010000094.1:0-4759 GCA_043772215.1 Acidimicrobiales bacterium
AGCAATCGATGTGCCATGAGGCGTGCCAAACAATCGCTCGAAATCGGCGGGTGGCAGAACACCGGCTTGGGGCAAGAAGGAGAAGATCCCTCCCCCGTCGTTGTCCACCACCACAATGGTGAGATCCACGGTGCGGCGAGCCAGTGCCACCAGACCCGCCGAGTCGTGCAGGAACGCCACATCGCCCAACAAACACACAGTGGGCGCGCCAACGAGGGCAGCCCCCACGGCCGTGGAGATGACGCCATCGATGCCGTTGGCTCCACGGTTGGCCATCACCGTGATGTCGGCCCGGCCCGCCCCAAACCACTCCACATCACGTACCGGCATCGACGACGACACCACCAGCACCCCTCCCGGTGGTACGGCCGCCACTACCGCCCTGGCTACGGCTGGCTCGGACATGGTGAGGTCGCCATCCAACAATTCCGCAACGGTGCGCCCGGCCACAGCATCAGCGGCCATCCACGATTCCCGTAACGGATCCGGCTCGCGGTTTGCTCGCACCGTGTCCAACAGCGCTGCCATCAATCCTTCATCCACGGCCAGCAACGACGCCACCCGGTCAGGGTCGATCCACCGGCCGCGCGGCACCGCCACGATGTGTTGGGCCCCGCAGGTGGCCAGCCACTGATTGACCACCTTGCTGGCGGGCGCCTCCCCCACATGCAACACCACGTCTGGCACGTGGGTATTGGCGAACGACGCACTGCGAATGAGGGCGTCACTGTGGGCCACGGCTCGGCCCGGCACACGACAACCGGAACGGTGATCGGCCAACACCGGCCACCCCAAGCGCTCGCCAAGACGAAGCACAGACTCCGGATCTTCCACACCGCCTCCAGCCACAATCAGGCCGCTGCGCCCCAACGATGTGGCGATGAGCGCCACACCCTCTTCGAGCCCCAAGGAGATTTGGTGCCATGGCGCACCCTCGTCACGTCCATACGGAAGCGGCCCGGGCAGGCCCGGCAGCGGGTCTCGAAAGCTGAGGTTGAGGTGTACCGGACCCCGACGGCCCGACCATCCCATGGCTTCGGCCACACTGCGAGCGCCGAGGGACCGCCACGCCGAGGAAATGGCATCGTCGGCCGCACCAGGCTCGCAGAACCAGCGCACCGAGTTGGCGTACAACTTTGTTTGATCCACGGTTTGGGGGGCGCCGATATCCCACAATTCCGGGGGTCGGTCTGCCGTACATACGATGATCGGCACACATGACAAATGGGCCTCGATGACGGCGGCACTGAAGTGGGCGGCGGCCGTGCCACTGGTGCACAACAACACCGAGGGCACGTGGGTGGCCAGCGCGTGACCGAGCGCCGCAAATGACGCCGAGCGCTCATCGTGGAACACCTCCACGTGCAGTCGACGGTCGGCCACCAGTGCCATGGCGAGGGGAGTAGATCGCGATCCTGGTGCCACGAACGCCGCCGTCACTCCACCGCGCACCCATTCATCGGTGATGGTGGCGCAGAACGTGGCCGCAGCCGTGATCTCCATCTCCGAAGAGAACCACAGTCAGAGCGCGAACCAGGGCATCCTGTGGCCTATGTCGCTGCATCAAGTCACGAGGGGCACCGGGCAGCGGTTGGTGCTGGCCCACGGCTTCACCCAGAACGGGCAGTGTTGGGGGCCGTTGGCTGACGATCTGGCGCAACGCCATGAGGTGATGCTGGTGGATGCGCCTGGTCACGGACACTCTGCCCATGACAACGCCGACCTGTGGGAAGCGGGGCGACTCCTGGGTGCCGCAGGAGGTCCGGCCACGTATGTGGGGTATTCCATGGGGGGGCGGACGGCACTGCATCTGGCCTTGACGCAACCGGAGTTGGTGCAACGCCTGGTGCTCATCGGGGCCACGGCCGGGTTGGATACGCAGCCCGAACGCCGACAACGTTGCGACGCTGACCACATTCTGGCGGAGCGTCTGCTGAGTGATGGTCTGGAGTCCTTCATCGATACCTGGCTGGCTGGACCGTTGTTTGCCACGCTCACGCCGGAGGCGGCGTGTCGTGATGAACGCCTTACCAATCGACCCGAGGGATTGGCCGCCAGTTTGGAACACTGTGGCACCGGTCGACAGGAGCCGCTCTGGCACCGGTTGCGCAAATTGAACATGGCGGTGCTGGTGATCGCCGGGGAACGCGACACCAAATTCACGGCACTGGGGCAACGATTGGTGGACTCGATTGGCACGAATGCCACGTTGGTGTCGCAATCCGGAGCCAACCACGCCGTACATCTCGAACAACCGGGTGAAGTAAGTGCGCTTATTTCTGCGTTCGTAGCGTCCGCTGTACCGTGAAGCGGTCCAATAGTTCCATGTCTGGTTCGGGGGCCACGCCCGGGCCGGTGGGCACCCGGATACGCCCGTCTGCCATGGCCAGGTCCGGCCATGGGTCAGCCGCCAGCCACCTTCGGGCCGGTGATACGTCGCCAGTTATGTTGAAACCGGGCGTGGCGGCCAACGCTACCAATGCGTGACGGCCCAACCCGCACTCCAACATGCCCCCGGCGGTGAGCGCCACCCCCCACTCGATACACAGCGTTTGCAACGCCAAGGCTGCGCGCAACCCTCCCAGGCGCGACGCCTTCAGGCTGATAGCGCGCAGCAATCCCGCTTCGTACAATTCGCGTGCGTCGGTGACGGTGGCCACCGACTCGTCGGCCACGATGGGAACCTCCGTCACATCGGTAAGTGCGCGTAGCGATATCAAATCACCTACCGCAAACGGCTGCTCCACCGCCGTCACCCCCGCCTGCACCATGGTCATCAAGTCGTCCAAGGAGTTCGAGGTGAACGAGCCGTTGGCATCCACTTGCAATTCCACATCGGGAAATCGTTGCCGTACCTCCTGCACGATGGCCACCGATGGGCCAGGCACGACCTTCAGTTTCACGCGGGTGAAACCTTCATCAGCGAGGGCACTGATGTCGTCCAAGGTGGCATTCAGGGCCGAAAGTCCCACGGCCACGCCTGCGGTGACCCACTCCCTACCGGCGCCCAAATACGTGGCCAACGATTCACGGGACGCTTTCAGGGTCATATCCAACTTGGCCATCTCCAACGCCGCATGGGCCATGGGAGCAACCAGAGGATCAATCAACGAGGTCCGGCTCAACAATTCATACGCACCCCGGGCATGTTCAGGCGAGTAGTTGGGCTGGTTCAACGCCGAGCACTCCCCCCACCCCGACCCCTGCGCAGTTTCTAACTGCACCACCACCAGGTCGCGTGTGTCGCTGACCTCGCGATCGTGGGCCGTGCGCAAAGGATTGCGTACCGGCAACGACAACAACCGTATGTCCACATATGTGGTCGTATCGGTCATGGTGGTGGTGGGCCCATGCGCATCAGCCCGGCCGCTTTCATCAGTCGCTGCTGTTCTGATCGCATTGTGATCACGTCGGCCTCGGTGGCCCACCCGCGTCCTTCGCGCACAGCCGCTTCCAAATCGGAAATGTATGACACCACGCTGGCGGCTTGGAAGAGGGGCGACAGGGGGAACTCTCCGGCTTCAGCTCGGTAGCCCTCCCGCCAGTGGTGGTGCAATCGCCTGCGAACGCGATTGAGCAGGGCATTGATGGGGCTCGGCGGAAGGGGGATACGCAATAGTGCCGTTTCGGTGAAGGCAAGATCAGCTCGTCGGTCGGTCACGGCCGCTCCGGGCCAATCAAGCACCGCCGTGAGCGTGCCACCACAGGCCAATACGTTCAGAGGGTGATAGTCGAGATGACAAAAGGTGTCGATGCGAGCCTCACGGGCCAACGCCTCCGCCAACGGGCCATCATCGATCGTGGTGCGGATTTCGCCAACACCGAGACGGCGGACCGTAGACGGCGGAGGAATCGAATGAATCCGCGCCTGCATCGCGCCAAACTGACGCGCCAAAGACGCCAATTGCCACGGCCTGCGCTTCACTGCATCGACTACGGGCACTCCGGGCATCAATTGCTGAATGAACACGGGCACGCCGTCTACGTCACCCACCGCCTCATTCGCCGGCACTGCCAAACCGGCGTGTCGGGCGCACTCCATGGCCGCCGCCTCGTTAGCTGCCTTGGCCGTGGCAACGGGCCCATAACCCCGATACATCCGCAGCACGTGCGAGCGTCCATCTGCGGTACTGAAGCGCCAGAGATGGTTGTCCCACCCGCCTTCCAACGGTTGCGGTGGAGCAGCTGCCGTCCAGCCCATGCGCGCCAGAATTGGTATCGGATCAGGGGTCACTGCGTTGCATCATGCAACACAATTGGTCTGAGCTCAGAGCTGGACCCAGGTGGTTTTGAGGTGGGTGTAACTGTCGAGAGCATGTAAGGACTTGTCTCGTCCACTGCCGGACTGTTTGAACCCGCCGAACGGCACCGTGATGTCGGCTGCATCGAAGGTATTGACCCATACCATTCCGGCACGTAGTTGCTGTGCCAAGCGATGCCCGCTGGACAGGTCACCGGTCCACACCGATGCCGCCAATCCGTAGTCCGAGTCGTTGGCCACCGCCAACGCTTCGTCTGCCCCATCCACGTCGATGGTAACCAGCACCGGCCCGAAGATCTCCTCGCGAGCCACCGCTTGGTGGTTCCCCACATCGGTGAGCACCGTGGGCTCGATGTAGAGACCGCCGGACTGCGCCCGTACTTGAGAACCGCCGAGCGCCACCGTGGCGCCGTCGGTGCTCCCCCGATCGATCCAGCCCATGACGGTGCCGAATTGGTTGGCATCGATGATGGCACCCATGGTGGTGGCTGGGTCCAG
>JAYVGK010000095.1:0-4320 GCA_043772215.1 Acidimicrobiales bacterium
CGCTCGCTGGAGTGCGCTGCAGTGCCGGCCAGAGCGAGCAGCTCCTCGAACGTTTCCGCCGACGGCGCAGCCACCCCCAACTCCGAAGCAAATGCAGCAATCCATTCCTGCCCGGTCACGTGTGTGCTCCCATGTCGTCCAGTATGGGCCCTACTCGTGCCGGTTTGTGCTCGTGAAATGGAGTACCGGCGATGGGGCCACGGTGGAAGCAGTCCGTGAGTTCGTTGGGAGCCATTCCGGTAATGACCGATACGCATTACCGCCGACCCCGTGTTGTCGCTGATGCGCACGGGCGGCAGCAGATGCAGTCGGGTCCGCAGCGCGTCGTTGAGAACCTCCCCGAGCGTGATGCGTTCGTGCCGGGCTTACTCCATGGCCTCGGCATGTAACAGAGGATCGATGTCCACCATTGTTCGCATCGGACACATCATGGCGCATCAGTGATACTCCGTGATGCAGTCCCAGTCGGCCACTGGCGCGTGATAGCCACGCGTATGACTGAATCACTGGACCGGCGTGAGCGACGTGAGCTGTGCGATCTCTTCGACCAACTCGGTCCCGGGGCTCCCACCATGTGCGAGGGGTGGACCAACTTCGACTTGGCCGCCCATCTCGTGGTGCGTGAGCGAAGTCTGCGGGGGGCCCCGGGCATCCTTCTGGGCGACAAGGTGGCAGCGTTGGCCCGCCAAACAACAGCAGCCGAGGGGAGAGAGCGGGCGAAGGGATTTCCCGCCGTGGTGCAATTAGTACGTAGCGGTCCCCCGCTGGCCACGCGCTTCGTCAGCAAGTGGCTCAACCTCAACGAGTTCGCTATCCACCACGAAGATGTACGTAGAGCCAACGCCATGGGGCCGCGTACCGATCGTCCCGACCTGCAAGATGGACTGTGGACTTCCTACAAGACAGTGGCGCGTTTCACGCCGGGTCTCCCCAAGGACGTCACGTTGGAACTCACCCGAAGTGCCGGTGACACCATCACGGTGGGCAAACACGGACCCACCGTGATCGTCACGGGGGAGCCGTTGGAGCTGGGACTGTTCCTCTTCGGTCGCCGCAGTGTGGCCAAGGTCGAGCTCAGCGGCGACCATGCAGCAGTCGCCAAACTCAAACCCTCCAAACTTTAGGTAGTGAGGGCGTCCACAGGTTCCGGTCCGATCTCCGGAACCCTGATGAGGATCGAGTCCGCCTCCACGTCCTTGGGTGGACGCACGATGCCGGCCACGGCATAAGCATCGATCTCGTCGAGCGTTTCACGTACCAGAAGTGCCTGCGTGAGCGCATCGAGTTGATTGCGATGTTCGCGCAACATACGTCGCGCATCGTTGTAGGCGGACTCCACGATCTTGCGTACCTCGGAATCCACCAAGGCCCGGGTCTCGGGCGACGGTGACATGGCTGAATCACCGAAGAAACCCATTTGATCATTGGGCCCCGGCAACACGGTGAGCGGACCGATAGCATCCGACATACCCCAGCGCCCCACCATGGAACGGGCAATCTTGGTGACCATGTCCAAATCGCTCTCGGCCCCGGTGGTGACATTGCCGTAAACCACCTCTTCGGCCGCCCGCCCACCAAGAGCTCCGATGATGCGACCACGCAGGTATTCAGCGTCGTAACTGTATCGATCCGAGTCCGGCGATGAGAAGGTGACACCAAGGGCGCCACCACGCGGAATGATCGAGATCTTGCGGATGGGGTCAGCACCCTTTTGCAACATACCCAGCAGGGCGTGGCCTGATTCGTGAAATGCCGTACGTTCGCGCTCGGCATGGCTGAGCACCAAACGACGCTCGGTACCGAGCACGATCTTCTCCATGGCATCGCTGAAGTCGCCGTTCTCCACTTTCTCGTGGCCGCGCTTGGCCGCCAGTAGCGCAGCCTCGTTCACCAGGTTCTTGAGATCTGCACCCACCATGCCTGGCGTAATGCTGGCCATGGCATCGATGTCCACTCCTGCATCCAACGGCACCGACTTCGTATGTACACGAAGGATCTCTTTGCGACCCACCTGATCGGGAGGCGACACCACCACACGGCGATCGAAACGGCCTGGGCGCAGCAAAGCCGCATCGAGCACCTCCGGTCGGTTGGTGGAGGCCAGCACAATGACACCCTCGGAGCCAGTGAAGCCGTCCATCTCCGTGAGGATCTGATTCAGTGTTTGCTCGCGCTCGTCATTGCCTCCCATGGAACCAGCGCTGGCTCGGGATCTGCCGATGGCGTCGATCTCGTCGATGAAGATGATGGCCGGGGCCACCGCTTTGGCCTGCGAGAACAGGTCACGGACCCGAGAGGCGCCGACACCCACGATCATCTCCACGAACTCCGACGCACTCATGGAGAAGAACGGCACGTTGGCCTCACCGGCAACAGCACGCGCCAACAGCGTTTTGCCGGTACCGGGGGGCCCCGACAACAACACCCCCTTGGGGATGATGGCCCCCAAGCGGCGGTATTTACCGGGGTTCTTGAGGAAGTCGACGATCTCCACCAATTCCTGCTCGGCATCGTCGATGCCAGCCACGTCGGCAAATGACACTCGCAGCTGCGATGTTTCGTCATAGCGCTTGGCCTTCGACCGCCCTATGCCTGACAGGCCACCGCTCATGGCTCCACTCATGCGACGCGATGCCATCACGATGAGGCCGATGATGATGAGGGTGGGCAGGAGGCTGAACAGCAGCTCCAACAGCGTTGGACCGGACTTGATGGGCTTGGCGTTCTGGATGACCTTCTTGGAGTCGAGCGCCTTCTCCAAGGCATCACCATTGGCGTACACGGGCAACTCGGTACTGAAGATGTTGCGAGCCTTGCCGGTGGAGGGATAGGCCACGGGAGTGGTGAGCTTGCCTCGGATGGTGGTGCCACGAGACGACACCTCCGTGACATTTCCGGCGTCGACCTGAGCACGGAACACGTTGTACGGCAACGTGACCGCCTTGGGGGGCGCCAACAGCTGTTGGCTGATGAGCAGATTGATGAGCAACAAGCCACCCACGATGAGTGCAAAGCGACGCCATCCACCCAACGGGATGTTGGGCCGCTTGTTGGGCTTGTTGCTGGATCCGGGAGTGCCGGGGGGTGCGCCTTCCACCTTCCACAACGGCGGCGGCGGTACCTCACCGGGCCCGGTGCGCCGGGGACTGTCGTTCTGCTTCACGTCACTCACGGCTGCAACCGTATCGACCTTCAGATGAGAACCCGTACAACACCCCTGTTTGGTGTTTACGGTTCTCTTATTCAGCGTTTGGACTCCGTGTCCGGTGGCACATGCGGGTAGAGTCGTATCCGACGTATCCCTCACTTGTCTGGAGCACCTGTCATGGCCTCGTCCGGTTCAATTCTCGGCAACTCCGTCCTTCGTCGCGAGGACCCCGAATTGCTGGTGGGTACCGGCAAATACACCGATGACCTCCAGGTCACCGATGCCCTGCATATTTACTTCGTCCGCTCCAACGTGGCCCACGGCAACCTGCTGTCGGTGGACACTTCAGGGGCACTCGCCATGCCGGGCGTCGTGGCCGTGTATTCGGGCACCGATCTGGGCCTGGCCGACTTTCAGGGTTTCCCGCTGTTGTCACCGCTGCTCAACCGCCCGGTGTTTGCCCGGGGCAAGGTCCGCTTTGTAGGCGATGTGGTGGCGGCCATCGTGGCCGAGACCAAGGCCCAGGCCCAAGACGCCGCCGAGCAGGTGGTGGTGGACGTCGAATTGCTGCCCGTGGTCACTGACGCCGAGGCGGCCTTGGCCGATGGAGCCCCCGTCCTGTTCGCCGAGAACGGCTCCAATCTGGCCTTTCAAACCGCACTGGGTGATGAAACGGCGTTGGAGGGCGCTGAGGTGGTGGTGTCTGGCCGTGTGGTGAGCCAGCGTTTGGCCGGTGTTCCCATGGAGCCCAACGGCATCGTGGTAGTGCCCGGTGAGCCAAATGGTGGCCTCACGTGTTGGACCTCTACGCAGGCCCCCCACGCCATCCGCTCCGCCATCGCCGGTCTGCTGGGCATGGCCGAAAGTGACGTCCGGGTGGTGTGCCCCATGGTGGGCGGAGGCTTCGGACCGAAGGCGGCCATGTATGTGGAGTTCCTCATCACCGCCGCCGCCGCCAAGGCCCTGAACCGGGCAGTGGGATGGACCGAGACGCGCTCGGAGAACCTGCTGTCGTTGGTGCACGGCCGAGACATGGTGCTCAACTGCCAAATCGGCTTCACCAAGGCCGGCAAGATCGTGGGGCTCAAGGCTGATGTGGTGTCCGACGGCGGCGCCTACCCTGGCATTGGAGCGTTCCTGGTGATTGGCACCCAGACCATGGCGCAAGGCAC
>JAYVGK010000096.1:0-32607 GCA_043772215.1 Acidimicrobiales bacterium
TGATTCATCTGCTCACGTTGTGGGATACTTCTCACCCATGGTGACCGCCCTCAATGACGATCTTCGTGAGCTGGTGGACCAATTGGAACGCACTACCCAACTTCCTCGTGGGCTCCTGGCTCGTGTGGTGGCTGACGTACTCGGTCACTACGAGGAGGGCGTCGACGCATTCGTGCGCCGCCGCCATGGCGAATTGCAAGTCGAAGGTCACTCCAATCCCGTCATCTGGGACCGTCTCCCTGGGGAAATTGCGCTTCGACGATTCAGCTCCGCAGAACTATCGGCTCGACAACTGCGCCGCATCGTCTACGGCTGATCACCTCTCTCTCTCGCTGCGCCCGACCGTGGGCCCGAACCATCAAGGAACACCTCATGTGCGGAATCGTCGGATACATCGGCCTCAAGGACTGCGTCCCGATCCTGCTCGAGGGTCTGGCCCGAGTGGAGTACCGCGGCTATGACTCCACGGGTATCGCCATTGTCAGCGGCGGCACCATCAAGGTGCACAAGAAGAAGGGCAAACTGCGCGAGATGGAGGCCACGCTGCCCAAGCGGTTGTCCGCCAAGGTCGGTATCGGCCACACCCGTTGGGCCACTCACGGGGAGCCGTCGGACGCCAACGCCCATCCCCATCTCGACACCTCCGGACATCTGGCCCTCATCCACAACGGCATCATCGAGAACGCCACCGAATTGCGGGCGTCGCTCGAGGCGCAAGGCATCGTTTTTCGCAGCGAAACGGATACAGAGGTGTTGGTCCATCTGCTGTCACTGGCTGAGCCAGGAGATTTGGAGGATCGACTGCGAGCGGTGCTGGCACTGGTGGTGGGGACATACGGAATTGCGGTGATCGATGCCAATCAACCAGACCGGATCGTGGTGGCTCGCAACGGCTCTCCGGTGATCATTGGCATTGGTGACAAAGAAATGTTCGTGGCCTCGGACGTTTCGGCCATCGTGCGCCACACCCAACAGGTGATCCATCTCGAAGACGGTGAGATGGCGGTGGTGCAGGCTGGCGGCTACCGCACCATGGCTGTTGATCCCAGCGCCGGTGGAGTGGTGAGCGATCCCAGCGCCCGGATGATCACCATCAACTGGAGCGTAGGCGCCCTCGACAAGGGACCGTATGCGCACTTTCTACAAAAGGAAATCCACGAGCAGCCAGCGGCAGTAGAGCGAGCGTTGCGCGGTCGTATCGACGATCGCCATGCCACCGCCCATCTCGGTGGTGTCACGCTGAGCGCCCGTGAGGTACTCGACATCCGCCGCATCAAAGTGCTCGGGTGCGGTAGCGCCTATTACGCCGGGATGCTGGGCGCCGGGATGCTGGAGTCCATGACGCGTATCCCGTCCGACGCCGAGTCGGCGAGTGAGTTCCGCTACCGCAACCCAGTCATCGAGCGTGACGTGCTGTACATCGCCGTAAGTCAGTCAGGCGAAACCATCGACACGTTGATGGCGGTGCAAGAGGTGAAGCGCAAAGGCGGACGAGTGCTGGGAATCGTCAATGTGGTGGGTTCCACCATTGCCCGTGAGTGCGATGGCATCTATCTCCATGCTGGCCCAGAAGTCTCGGTGGCCTCCACCAAGGTGTTCACCTCAACGGCAGTGGCGTTTGCGTTACTGGGCCTGTATCTGGGCCGTATTCGTGACCTCGGGCCCGCAGACGGTAAGCGCATCATCGAAGGCTTGAAGGCGCTGCCCAGCAAACTGGAAGAGGCTCTCGGCACCGAAGCACAGATGGCGCAGATTGCCAAGAAGTATGCGCACACATCATCAATGTTCTATATCGGTCGGGGCCTGGGCTACCCCATAGCCCTTGAAGGCGCCCAGAAGCTCAAGGAGGTGAGTTACGTACATGCCGAGGCCTATCAAGCATCAGAACTCAAGCATGGGCCCATCGCCTTGGTCAGCCCCGATTTCCCCACCGTGGTGGTGTTGCCCGACGATCACCTGGCCGAGAAGAACATCAGCTCCATTCAACAGATCCGCGCCCGTAAGGGACCAGTGATTGCTGTGGTGCAAAAGGCCATCACCGAGGGCTTGGCCGATGATTTGGTGGTGGTTCCCAAGAGTGAGCCGGAACTCGACCCCATCATCTTGAACCTGCCGCTGCAGTTGTTGGCCTACCACGCCGCCTTGGAACTGGGCCGGGATGTGGATCAACCTCGCAACCTGGCCAAGAGCGTCACCGTGGAGTAGCCCGTTCGTGGCGGCGCGCTGCGCCGTGGCGTACCGCTACCGTTGTGCAACTCGTCTGGAGGCGCGCATGGCAATACGACTTCTGGTTACCGGTGGGGCCGGGTTCATCGGCTCGAACTTTGTTCATCGCACGTTGGCCATGGACGCCGGGCACTCCATCACTGTCCTGGATGCACTCACGTACGCCGGCAGTGTGTCCAACCTGGCCCCGGTGGCAGACCGCATCTCCTTCGTGCACGGCGACATCACCGATGCCGCGCTGGTTGACCAACTGGTGGGCCAACACGACGTGGTGGTGCACTTTGCCGCTGAGTCACACAACGACAACTCGCTGTCCAACCCGCGTCCGTTCGTGGAAACCAACATCATAGGTACATATACCATTCTGGAAGCAGTGCGACGGCACGGCAATCGCTTGCATCACATCTCCACCGATGAGGTGTTCGGCGATCTGGAACTCGATGATCCGGCCAAGTTCACCAGCCGAACCCCCTACAACCCGTCGAGTCCGTACTCGTCCACCAAGGCTGGCTCAGACCTGCTGGTGCGGGCGTGGGTGCGCTCCTTCGGGGTGGCGGCCACCATCTCCAACTGTTCCAACAACTACGGGCCCTACCAGCACGTGGAGAAGTTCCTTCCACGTCAAATCACCAACATCATCGACGGTGTCATGCCCAAGCTGTATGGCAGTGGGCAGAACGTACGCGACTGGATCCATGTCGACGATCACAACGCGGCCGTGCATCACATCATCGACAAGGGCCGCACCGGCGAGACTTATCTCATTGGAGCGGATGGTGAGACGGACAACAAGGCAGCGCTGGAGATGTTGCTCCAACTCATGGACAAGCCTGCGGATTGGTACGAGCACGTATCAGATCGCCCCGGCCACGATCTGCGCTACGCCATCGACTCCAGTGATCTGCGCGCCGAGCTGGGATGGACCCCGAGATACACCAGCTTCGAGCACGGATTGGCCCAAACAGTGCAGTGGTACAGGGCCAATGAGGCGTGGTGGCGGCCGCAGAAAGATGCGACGGAGGCTCGGTACAAGACGTTGGGCCGTTGAGGGTTCGCCTGTCGGCCCGAGCGGCACTGTTTGCCTCGCTGTGTGGCGTCAGCGCGTACTGCACCACGTTGTTCATGGTGCGTTATTGGCGCACCGACGTGGTGCGATTCGGGTTCCTTCCATGGAATCTGTTTCTGGCTTGGGTCCCATTCGTATGCGCGCTCGTCATAAGTTCGCTGAGCGAACGTCGCCATACATGGCCGTTGACTGTTCCACTTGGGGTGGTGTGGTTGCTGTTTCTGCCCAACGCCCCGTATCTACTCACCGATCTGGTCCATCTCGGCCCGGTCCGAGAGGCGCCCTTCTGGTTCGATGTATTGCTGCTGGCTTCGTTTGCCATCAATGGACTGCTGCTGGGATTCGCGGCATTGGCCATGGTGCAGCAGGTGGTCGTCCGTCGTTTTGGCTCGCGCTGGGGATGGGCGCTGGCCCTCGGCGCTCTTGGTCTGTGTGGTTATGGAATTTATCTGGGGCGGTTTCTGCGGTGGAACTCTTGGGATGCGCTTGACTCTCCGGGGATGCTGGTGCGCCAAGTGAGCACCCTCACCGATCCGCTGTCACATCCCACCGCAGTGGTGGTGTCGTTGTTGTTCGGATCGTTGTTGGTGCTCTGCTACTTGGTGACCCTCACCACCGCCCGGGTGCTCGACGAGCGCTAGATCATCACAGTAAGTTTCAGCCTTTGGTCATGATGGGTGTTGATTTGAGGGTGGGAGTGCCCAAGGGTGTCCAACCTTTACCGTTCCAATAGGCCCCACTCACTGCAGGGGTACCGTCGGTTACCCGGACCTCGTAGCCCCGCACCAAGACCCGGCGATGTCCTTTGTCGTCTTGTTGATACTGAGCCTGTACGTATCCCGTACCTTCGTTGCTGGCCGCCTTCCATCCGCTATGTGCACTGACGGCCAGATCTCCAATTCCCGCCACTGCCGACATTTGCCCCCCCGGTATCAGTGCTTGGTCTTGTTGCTCCGGTAGTGAGGCTCCTGACGGGGCGGCCCGTTTCACCGTTATGGGCAGGATGTACGGCTGGCCGTTTGAGGCGACGCGCAGCATCCGTCCCAGTTCTGTGGCGCTCACCGACGCTCCATTCACCGGAGCCCAGCCGGCGGTGGCGGCAATGGCGCCGGCGCTGCGATACACGGCCGAATTCTTGGGTGTTACCAACGCCTCGCTGTACAGCACCGTGTGCCACGTTCGCCCAGTGTCGTCCATGGATCCCATTGCCATGTCGCCGCCGTCGCTCGGCATCCACTGAGTGGAATCTGCAGCCGAGCCGGCGACGCCCGGAACGATCACCGGATAGGTGCGGCCATCGGGGCCGAGAACAGATACGTCAGCGGTGTGGCCGTCATTGCACCCGCGTCCGTAGCCCGCAATGTCAAACGTCCCTGATCGCGCCGCGTCGAGGGCGTTGTATCCACGAACCACGCCGGCGGGCCAATTGGGCCGGTTGATCGTCACCGGCCCCATCACCCGGGCCACCAATGCGGGCGGCAACGACGCCAAGGAGCCGCCGTCGGCCGCTTCGAACCAGCGGGCGACGTCACCCACCCAGCGGTCCAAATCCTGCGCTTGATCAGCCACCATGGGGATTCGACCGAGGGCGCGAATCTGCACAGTCCAACCGTTGGGATGACATCCGCTGGCGTAGCGCGGGTAGGTGGCCTTGATGTCGTTCTGAGCCACTGAGAGGCGGCAGTCGAGTGCTAATTCCGACTGCGAGAACCTGGTGAGCTGCTCGGGTAATGCACTGACCTTCACCGGACGCCGCCCACTGGCACTGGTGCGGCCTTCTCGGTGGCAGCTCGTCGGGCTGCTTGTTCGATGACCTGTCGAGCGGCCTCGTCGGCCATCCTCGCTTGCTCTTGTTCAATGGCCAGTTCGCGATGCCACTGCTCTCGCAATTCGATCCGCCGTCGCTGTTCGAATGACGCCATCGCCGAGGCCACCCGGGCGTCAGCGGCATCTTCACCCAGAGCCACCGCCTGCATCCGGGCGTAATCGTGCAACGTGTTGAGGCGCTTGTCGAAGCTCAGCCGGTGAGGACCTTCCCACCCGTGCACGGCGTGGCGGGCGGCGCCTTCGCGCTCGGCCACCCAGGTATGCAAGGTGTGGGCCCCTTGTTCGCACGCATACGCATAGGCGCCTGCGGCGGCATGATCGAATTCCACATCGGACCAATTGGGTTGCCAACCTGGCATGCCATCTCCTTCACTGAATGTAGTGAAAGATAATGACATGCACCGAAAGGTGCTGTCCAGGGGAAGCGGTGGGGATGTCAGCGACGGCGTTGTGAGGCCAGTACCCGCAACACATGCAGATAGATCATCACCAAGCTCAACAACAGCGCAAAGGCGCCGAACCACTCATAGGAAGCCCCCGCTCGGCGCAGTTCGGCCTGCTTGACATATTCGAAGTCGGTGAAGAGGTTCATCAGGCCGATGCCCACCCCGATGACACCAAAAATCATGCCCCGCTGACCCACACCGTTGACACCTGGCACTTGCAACCCGAACATGGCCGCCACGTACACGGCGAACAGGCCCATGGTGGCCATGGCCGTAATGGCCATGAACTTGGGCGTGACCCGTACCACGTTGGTGCGATACAGGATGAGCGCACCTACGAAGAATCCGGCCGTGAGCACGATGGCAGTGGGCACGATGCCGCCGCCGAAGGTGGCGTAGTACGCCGAGATGGCACCCAGGAAGAACCCCTCCACCACGGCATATATGGGCGCCAATACGCGGGCCCATCGAGGGCGGAACATGCATGCCACAGCGCATCCCAGGGTGATGACGAGGGCCGGGATGAACGACACCGGGGAGCCGAACGTGTACCCGAGGCCACCGGTGAGCAAGGTGATGCCCACCAACCAGGTGAGCTTGTCGTATGCCCCCTTGGCCGTGAACGGTGCCTCGGTACTTGCATGGGGACCGCCGACGGTGATCTGGTCGACGGCTCTGATCATGGTGGAAGACGCCATGACTCGAGTATCTCACTCTGCGACGAGGTTCCTAGCCTTCGGCGCGGACCGTGCTGTGCTGGCTCTCAGCATCCTGTGCAGCTTTTGTTGCCGCATCGATGAGGGGATCGAAGCCAGCCGTACCCAGTGCCTTGACTCGGGGATCCTCCACATAGCGTTCGGTTTTGACCCAGCCAGAAGCGCCGCTGATCATGCGGGCCAGGGCCTTCCACCCGGCGACGTACCACACCAGTTGATACGCAGCCAAGGCGTGGGCAAGGAAGAATGCTTTTCGGCCGCTGACTTCATCGGTGCGATGTTTGTAGTGGAACGCCACGAATATGGAGGGCCCAAAGGTGAAGGCGTACCACATGGCCAAGGCCACGTAGAAGCGGCCATTGCCCAGCGAGGCACTGGTGTCACTGGTGAGCACTTTGACCAGCAACCACGCATGGGCGGTGATGACGGCGACCGGCCACACGATGCAGACGATGCCGGGAAACAGCAGGTAGTACAAGACGTCGAGGGTGGCCCGCATCTTCATTGGCGACGCCAGGATCTCGGGGATTCGCTTCCAGCACTGAAACAAACCTTGCACCCATCGAGTGCGCTGACGCACCAAACGCCCCACGCTCTCGAGGCCCTGCTGGCCCACCGAAGTACTGGTACACACCCGTAGCTCCCAGCCCCGAGACAGCAGCTGCAGTCCGAGGTCCAGATCTTCCACTAGGCAATCCGACCAGGGTTGGCGGCCCAGTTCCATCAGCGCAGACAGCCGGGTGAATTGACCGTTACCTCCCAGGCCAGACGAACCAATGGTGTCGCGACCCTGCTGGACGAGTTCGGTGAACGAGGTGAACTCGATGTCTTGGAGTCGGCCGATGAGTTTGGTCCGATTTCGGATACGTACCAGGATTTGGCAGGCCGCCACCTTTGGATCGAGAAACCACCGTTGAACCTCGTCCATGGCACCGACTTCGATGACGCCGTCGGCGTCCATGACGCACACGATGACGTCCTCAGGCTCCAGTGACCGGTCCTCACACACGGAGACGAGCTTGTTGTAGCCGTAGTTGAGCGCCGCCCCTTTGCCGCGCCGGGCATCTGGAGTACGGCGCTGCACCAACATCACCCGGTCTGGATGTTCGGCTCGATGCTCGGCGGCGATGGCGGATGTGGCGTCGTCGCTGCCGTCGTCCACCACCATCACCAGCGAGCGGGGAACCTTGAGGAGCCGGTCCAGCGTGGCGCCGAGGACACGCTCCTCGTTGAGGCAAGGCACCACGAACACCGCGGTGAACCGCTCGGTGCTGCCCGAGGGCATGGAGCGCTTGCGGCGACCGGCCACGATGACCGTCAGGAGGTAACCGACTGACAGCAGCACCACCGTGTTGGCGATGGTGGTGACAACAGTGAGCATCGTAAAGTCAGTCGCCTTCAGTACCCGTCATGCCCGTCAGCGACCGACGGTGCGCCGGGCCACGAAGCGAGCCACCACCACGAGTAAGAAGAGCAGTGCCAGGATTGCAACGGTAACAACCACACTGGTGGCACCTCCGAACCCGTATCCAGAGAGGCCGGCTGCACCGGTCATCGAGGCCATTCGGAAGGCCGGAAGGCCGAGCGTGCGGGGTTCGTACATGGGTGGATGGACCTCGTGGACTGACATGGCGTTCGGCGGGTGTGAACTTCCATCGTCAAACGGACTTCAGACGCCACGACGAGGAACAAGAGCACGTTAGTGCACTCGCAGGGGGAGTTGGCTGCGGGTGACCCAGCGCTGCGGGCCTCGGCGCACAGGCGGGAGAGAACTCATCAGCGCGCTGATCTTCCGCTAAGGTGAAAGGTCATTCATATCCACCGCTTGTGAGTCCGATCCGGGAGACCCGCTCTGTCCACTGATGATCCGTCCCGTAGTTTTGGGCGAGGGCGCCTGGCGGCGGGTCGTCGATTGCTCTCCTCCCGGCGAGTGCGGCGCACTGACGCCAGCCTGTCGGCAAATGCCGCCATGGCGGCCTTGGCTGACCATTCGGCAAGTGGGAGCGCTGATGCGGCGTTGCTGCTCGACGGAGCACGGGTCGCTTTGGGAGCGTCGAGAGCAGAGCTCACCTTGATGGACGAGCAGGGAAGTCGCTGGACGAGCGGCGCAGGTAATGGCGTCCGAGCGGTGGAGTCGGTCATCGATTTGACGATCGACAACCCGCTGGTGGCGATAGGTGGGGAGTTGTGGGTTTCGGCTCTGCGCCGCCAACGCCCAACCGTGGTGGACACCCCCGAAGGCCGTCTGGTGGTGGCCCCTCTGCTCCTGCACGGGTCCGTCACCGGCGTGCTGGCGGCGGTGTTCGACGAGGACCGCTCTGCTTCACGCAGCGACGATCTGAACGTGGCTCGTACCGTGGCCCAGTTGGTGGCCCTGTCGCTTGGATCGGCCACACTTTCGGCCCGGCTGCGCGCCGAGGTGATTTATCGCGATCACCACGCCACCCACGACACGCTCACCGGGCTGGCCAATCGTCTGGCCTTCGAGGCCGCCGTGGACGATGCTTTGGCTCATGTGGCGAGCTCGCTGGCCACCCCCCACCCCCGGGCCTGCGCGCTGCTCATCATCGACCTCAACCGGTTCAAAGAGATCAACACCTCCCTTGGTCATCAAATTGGTGATTCGGTGGTGGTGGAGGTCAGTCGCAGGATTGTGGACGCCCTACCGCCCGACTCGATGGTGGCGCGTTTCGGTGGCGATCAATTCGCAGTGTTGTTGCCTGACATTGGGGGGAGTGAGCCTGCGCTGGCTGTGGCGGAAACGATTCTCGACTCCGTCAGCGCAATTGTGGAGCTCGATACCATCGACGTACCGGTGGGAGCAGCCATTGGCGTGGCATTGGCTCCATTGCATGGCGGTACCCGGCACTTCCTCCTGCGTCGAGCCGACGTGGCCATGCACGCCGCCAAAGAGCAACGCCAGTCTGCAGTGCAGTTGTATGCCCCCGAGTATGAACAGGTGAGTACCCGACAACTGTCGTTGGTGGCCGATCTACGCAGGGCATTGGACGCCGACGAACTCGAAGTTCACTATCAACCCAAGAGCACCATTGTCACCAACCAAGTGGTGGGCGTGGAGGCGTTGGTGCGTTGGCGGCACCGAGATCTGGGTCACATCGCTCCGGACGAGCTGATCCCCTTGGCCGAGCACACGGGTCTCATCACCGATCTCACCCGCTTCGTGTTACGCACCGCTCTCGAGCAGTGCGCCACATGGAACCGCCAGGGCATGCCGCTGCATGTGGCGGTGAACCTGTCGGCGCAGGCGCTGTGTGATGAGGGCCTGCCGGCAGAAATTGCAGCTGCGCTGCAGCGCGCCGGGGTTGCCCCGCCATCGTTGACGTTGGAGATCACGGAAAGCCAATTCACGGTGGACTCTGCCGTGAGTCGTCGTGTCCTGTCAGGCCTGCGAAACCTCGGTGTCCGGTTGTCCATCGACGACTTCGGAACGGGCTACTCGGCCCTGGCTTATCTGGCTCGCCTCGATGTGGACGAGTTGAAGATCGACAAGTCATTCATCCTCGCCATGGCTCACAGTGACGCCAACCTGGCCATCGTGCGGGCCGTGGTGGAAGTGGCCGACAGCCTCGGCCTAGCCACCGTGGCAGAGGGAGTGGAAGACCAGCAGTCCTGGGACCGTTTGAGTGTGTTGGGATGTACCACTGCGCAGGGGTATCACTTGAGTCGTCCCCTTCCCAGCGACTCGATGGGGATGTGGTTGTGGGAACGCAGGCGAAGCGGCACCCAAGGTGTTACTGGGACAGCGGCTGGCGTGGGACACTCGTCTCTTCGCCCATGACCAGCACCGACCGCTCACCAACCTCGCCCCAACTCGCTCCCGACCACTTCGATCCTACGACGGTCACTGAGTTTCGCTACCTGTCGCGACACCTCGACTTGGGAACGGGCGAAGCGGTGCTGCGATACGCGCTTGACGAGCTGGAGCTCACCGAGCGATTCACGTTCCCAGTGCCTCTGGGTGAGCTTCCGGCTGAGTTGATGCCCCGTCGGGTTGCGGTGGTGGAGCGGTTGTTGGATCACCTGTGGCTGGTGGCCGGGTTGAGTTACTTCAAGATGGCGGCCCCCCCCTTGATCCGCATCGAAGCTGGTCATTTCCACCGCCTCGACATCGAGTTTCATCAACTGTTGTTGCGCCGGGGGCTGGGAGAGTTCTGCTTCGTCAACGGGCTCGATCCCGAACTCAGCCCCACCTACGAGTTCCATGAATTGGACGAGTCGCCAGCGCCCATCACCTCGTTGTCGTTGGACTTGGGCCCGCTGGTTCCGGTGGGGGGCGGCAAAGACAGTTGCGTCTCCATCGAGGGGCTGAGGGCCGCAGGATTTGAGCCCACGTTGGTCACCGTGCGCCGATTCCCGATCATCGCTGATGTCATCGAAGCTTCGGGACTACCCGACTTGTCCGTGGAACGTGTTCTGGACCCAATGGTGGCTCAGTTGAACGCACGGGGGGCCCTCAATGGGCATGTGCCAGCCACCGCCATCGTGTCGTTTGCAGCTCTCATCGTGGCTGCGTGGCATGGCTTCGACGCAGTGGTGATGTCCAACGAGCGTTCGGCGTCGGAAGGCAACACGCTTTACCGCGGGGTGGAAATCAACCATCAGTGGTCCAAGAGTGACGAAGCCGAGTCGGCCATCAGGGCAACTGTGGCCCGGATCAGTCCAGAGTTGGGATGGTTCTCAATCCTGCGACCCCTGTCGGAGCTGCACATCTCTCAGCTGTTCGCCCGCCACTGCAGTCGCTACTTCACCACGTTCTCCAGCTGCAACCGTTCGCAGGTCATGGACTCCCGCCAGCGGGTGGCGCGCTGGTGTCGACGGTGCCCCAAATGCCAGTTCGTATATCTGGCGTTGGCGGCATCAATGCCACGATTGCAGCTTGAGGTCATCTTTGCTGAGGACTTGTTTTCCACGTCGGCGATAGATGGGTTTCGTTCGTTGCTGGGCCTGTCGAGCTGGAAACCGTTCGAATGCGTGGGGGAGACTGGTGAGTGTCGGGTGGCGCTGTCGATACTCAACGACTCCGTCGAGTGGGCCAAACATCCGTTATTGGGTCAGTTGATTCACGAGGTCCGCGCCGCAGGTCTGTGGCCCACCGCTACGGAGGTGGCCGAGGTGTATTGCGCACACTCTTTCTCCAGCGTGCCGCAGAACTATGTGCCCATAGTGGATTCGTTCGGTGTCGATGCGCCTGGCTGATCTGGCTGGCCGCCGAATCGTGGTGTGGGGGGCGGGCGCAGAGGGTGCGGCGGCGCTGCGGTTACTGCAGCACTGGGCGCCTCCCCGATCGCTGTATGTGGTGGTGGACGAAGGCGGTACCACCGCCCCCACTCGACTCGAAGGGGTGGAGGTGCTCACCGCTGGTGGCGCCGATGTTCAATCGGTGTTGGAGAACACCGAGGTGGTGCTGAAGTCGCCCGGCGTATCTCCCTACCACGGCGCTCTGCATCAGTTGCTGGAGCAGCACCGCCACATCGTATGTACAGGGGGTACTCAGGTGTGGTTCGCAGAGGCCGCCGCCCACGGGGCACTGGCGCGCACCGTGGCTGTCACGGGCAGTAAAGGCAAGAGCACCACCAGTTCGCTCATTGCCGCTTTGCTGCAGGGGTGTGGACGTCAGGTGGTGCTGGCCGGAAACGTGGGCCGCGCCCCCCTCGATGTGCTGGCCGCCGGGTTGGAGGCGGGCCAAGCCTTTCCGGCCGGGCAATGGCATGTATTGGAATTGTCGAGCTTTCAGGCCGCTGAGGTCCAGCACTCTCCGTTAATAGGTGTGCTTACGGCCTTGTTTCCCGAGCACTTGGATTGGCACCTCACCGTGCAGCGCTACTACGCAGACAAGCTCAACCTGTTTCGCCATGGCGTGGGTGTGTCGGTGGCCAACCTGGCCAACGCCGATGTGGCCCGGTTGGCAACGGAGCTCTACAACCTGCAGGGCTACAACATCGAAAGCGCTGTTCATCCAAAGAATGGCTGCATCGTGGACGGTGACGGCGTAGTGGTGGTTGACGTCGGGGTATCGCCACTGCTCGGTCTACACAACTTTCAAAATTTGTGCGGTGCCCTCACCGCGGTCGCCGCAGCAGGTATCGACCTGAAACAAGCGGCCACCCGGGATGCCATCGCCACTGCGTTGGCGAAGTTCCAACCGTTGACCCACCGCCTAGAACCGGTAGGGACAGTGGGTGGTCGTTTGGTGGTCGACGATGGCCTGTCCACGGCCCCGGAGGCGGCCATGGCGGCCTTGGCCACCTACGCCGACACGCCGGTGGGGATCATCGTGGGAGGTCACGACCGGGGACTGGATTATCACCGTCTGGCACTGGCAGTGTCCCAACGAACGGAGTCCACCTGGGTGGTGGGAGTTCCCCAGAGCGGTGAGCGAATCGTGGCCGCCATTGGCGATGCGTGCACAAAAGTGGCCAACGCCAACGTGCATACGTCGTTCGTGTCGGACTTCGACGAGGCGGTAGGCGCTCTCGATGCTTTGGTACCCGAGGGCGGGGTCATCCTGCTCTCGCCGGCCGCGCCCTCCTTCGGTCGCTTCCGAAATTATCAAGAACGCAGCGCCCGCTTTCGCGAGTTGCTGGGCTTGCGCTGATGGCCAGCCAAGTTTCTGCTGGATGGCTGCGTCTCCTCGGACGAGTGATACGGCCGCACCGCCGTCACGCGTTGGTGTCGTTCACGGCGGCAGCGCTGGCAGTGGTTGCCACGCTGGCCACGCCACTGGTGATTGCCCGTGTTCTTGATCGGAGGGGCAACCTCCGCACCAACATCGCAATACTGGCTGTACTGGCAGTCATACGCGCGCTGATGATCTATCTGCGGCGCTGGTATGCCGGGGTGATGTCGGCCAGTGTGGAGTCCGACCTGCGGCGCATGGTTCATGACCACCTGCAGACGCTTGATCCCCTCACCCATGACTCGTTGGCTCAAGGACAGGTGGTGTCGAGAGCCAACACCGATGTCAGCACCATTGGCGGCCTGCTGTCGTTTGCGCCGTTGCTGTCGTCGAACTTCGTACAGTTGGTTTTGTCGTTTGTGGTGATGGCCAGTCTGTCGATACCACTCACCGGCATTGCCGTGGTGATGCTGCCGGTGCTGTACGTGATTGGCGCACAACTGCGGAAATGGTCGTTCCCGGCCAACCTCGACGCGCAAGCTCAGGTGGGGGTGCTCACCACCATTGCCGAGGAGGCCATCAGCGGGGTCCGGGTGGTGAAGGGTTTTGGACAGGAAGGGCGCGAGGTGGCGCGTATGGAGGTGGCGGCTCGGCGGCTGCTCGGTAGTCGCGGTCGCGCCATTCGAGTCAATGCCCGTTGGTCGCCGCTGCTACAAGGCGTTCCCGTGGTGGGACTGGTGGCGGTGTTGGCAGCGGGTGGACAACTGGTGGTGGACGGAAACATCACGGTGGGCACCCTCGTAGCGTTCGTCACGTATCTCGGCCAGCTTGGTGGTCCCATCCGCCTCGCTGGTGCCGTCATCACCATTTCCCAGCAGGCCCGCGCTGGCATCGAGCGCATCTTTGAATTGCTGGATGTGGCACCACGTATCACCGACGCCCCCGACGCTGACGTGTTGCCACCGGGCCCGGGCACCGTTCAACTGAGTCACGTATCGGTGGTGTACCCGGGTGGCGGTACTGCTCTTGACGACGTGTCGCTGCGCATCGAAGCGGGAGAGCGGGTGGCGCTGGTGGGTACCAGTGGTTCCGGTAAGTCCACGCTGGCGTTGTTGCTGCCCCGGTTCGTGGAGGCGCAGGGCGGCAGTGTGCGGGTGGACGGCCGAGACGTTCGTGAGGTCACACTCACCTCGCTGCGAGAGCGTATCGGGATGGTGTTCGAAGATGCATTTCTGTTCTCCTCGTCACTGCGTAACAACATTGCCTATGGGCAACCGGAATCCACCGATCTGCAGGTCCGTCGAGCGGCGCAGCAGGCTCAAGCCACCTCGTTCATCGAGGCCCTTCCGGAAGGTTTCGACACCGTGGTGGGGGAGCAGGGATTGACCTTGTCGGGTGGGCAACGCCAACGGATCAGTATTGCCCGGGCGTTGCTGCGCCAACCCCAGATCCTGCTGCTCGATGACGCCACCTCGGCCCTGGACTCCCAAACCGAGCACGAGGTGCATGAGGCACTGCGGGAGCTTATGCAGGGCCGCACGGTGTTACTCGTGGCCCATCGTCGATCCACCATCAACCTGGCCACGCGAGTGGTGGTGCTGGAGCACGGACGGATCATCGATGACGGCACCCACGATGAACTCATGGCCCGGTGTCGTACCTATCGTGTGTTGGTGGCGGGCGACGACGACGCCATGTCCGCGTCCGACGCTCCCCGAGCCTTACGCGTAACCGATACGCAACCGGTGCTCGACGTCCCGACGCTTGGCGCGCTGGTCGTGGGGGTAACGCGCCCAAGCGGTGGTTCGGGTGGTCCCGGTGCAGCGCGTGGGGCGGGTTTGGGGACGGGTGGCTTTGTGGCTGACACACCCGAAAATGTGGCCCGGATCAGTTCGCTTCCACCGCCGCGTGACCACCCGGCAGTTTCGGCCGAGGTAGCGGTGGCCAGTGCGGTCAGCGACTCTGATCAGTTCTCTTTACGACGGTTCGTGCGACCCGAGATGGTTCCGCTGCTGCTGGGCTTGGGGCTGGTGGGAGTAGATACCGCTCTGCTGTTGGCCGGGCCACTGTTCGTACGCCATGGGCTCGATGCCGGCGTGGCCAAGCGCAACCTTGGCGCGCTGCGGGCGGCGTCGTTGGCGTACTTGGCGGTGGCCCTGGCCGATCTGGTGGTGTCGAGGGCTCAGACGATCCTGGTGGGCGTGGCCGGCGAGCGCGTGCTGTACCGGTTGCGCCTGCGGGTGTTTGGGCAGATGCAACGGCTATCGCTCGATTATTACGAGAAGGAAATGAGTGGTCGCCTCCTGACGCGTATCACCAGTGACGTAGACGCCTTGTCCAACCTGTTGCAGCAAGGAGTACTGAATTTGGTGGTGAATGCGCTCACCTTGGTGGGTGTAGCGGTGGTGTTGTTGCGCACCGATTGGCGCTTGGGGCTGGTGGCCATGTCGTGCTTTCCGTTGCTGGGCGTGGCCACGGTGTGGTTTCGGCGCAATTCTGAGCGGGCTTATGCCGTATCGCGCGAGCGCTTGGCAGGCGTGAATGCCAACCTGGCCGAGTCGTTGTCAGGAGTACGGGTGGTGCAGGCTTTTGGTCGGGAGCAACGAAACACCGAAGACTTCGCCGCCATGGTGCAACGACACCGACTGGCGCGCCTGGCCGGCCAACGGGCCACTTCGATTTACTTCCCGCTGGTGGAATTGTGTGGCGTGGGATCCACTGCCGCCGTGCTGTGGGTGGGCACCCACCGGGTGTCGTCGGGGGTGATCACCACCGGAGCGCTGGCGGCATTCGTGCTGTATCTCAATCAGTTCTTTGCCCCGGTACAGCAACTGTCCACCGTGTTTGATGTGTGGCAACAGGCGGGAGCAGCCACTACCAAGTTGCGCGAGTTGTTGGCGGAGCAAACTGGCACGCCAGCAGCCGAGCACCCAATACAGCCGCCCGCCGACCAGCGTGCCGTTGGTCATATCCAAGCCACCAATGTGCGCTTTGCCTACCGCCGTGGGGGCACCGAAGCCCTACGTGGAGTGGACCTCGAGATTGCCCCTGGGGAGACGGTGGCGTTGGTGGGGGAGACGGGCGCGGGCAAATCGACCCTCATGAAGCTCATCGCCCGCTACTACGACCCCACCTACGGCAGTGTGCGGTCCGGCGGCTTTGATTTGCGGACCCTCGATCTCGGTGGCTATCGACACCGGCTCGGCGTGGTTCCGCAAGAGCCGGTGTTGTTCACCGGCACCATCGCCCAGAACATTGCCTATGGCCAGCCCGACGCTTCGATAGAGCGGATCCGCGCCGCCGCCGAAGCGGTAGGCGCTGACGAGATGATCAACGAGTTGCCTGATGCTTACGACACGGCCGTGGCTGCCCGAGGAAGGACCCTGTCGTCGGGACAACGCCAGCTCATTGCGCTGGCACGCGCCCATCTCGTGGATCCGGCCGTCTTGCTTCTCGATGAGGCCACGTCCCAGTTGGATCTGGCCACCGAGGCCAAGGTGCAGGCAGCCATGGGCCTGTTGTCGCAGGGGCGTACCACGGTGCTCATTGCCCACCGCCTCGACACCGCTCGCAAGGCCGATCGTCTGGTGGTGATGGCCGACGGTCAGATCGTGGAAGTCGGGACCCACGACGCCCTGCTGGCGGAAAAGGGGCAGTACGCCAGGATGTGGGCGGCCGGAGCGCAACCGTAGGAGCGCGACCGAAGGAGTACAACCGTAGGCGCGCTTAGCGGTGCGTGACTTCTTGTACGGATGAAGTGGGACCGGGGATGCTGGACGACCACACGATGGTGCCCGCTGCGGTGCGACAGGTTGCGGTCGCTGGCGCCAAGCCCACATTGGTGGAAATCACCACGACTTTCCCGGACCGCATTCGACGCGCCACTGTGCCTGTAGTGCAGCGATATTGGAATGCCGGGGCTGACGTGGTCCAGAGATTCCTCCACCACGTGACCATGGCTGATGTGGTGGAGGGCTCCGGGTCCGGTCCTGCCAGCGGGCCCCGCCCAGCCACAGCGGCGTCGCTATCGAGCAGGTTTGACCAACGCGTCTGGCATCCCCCATTCGAGTCGCACCACGTCCAGCGCCTACGAGCCGACTCCAGCGTGGCGTCATCGAAGTAACGGCTCAAGCTCATGGGACCGAGGGGTAGCAGGCGAATACCCAGAGCCGATTCAGGGGCCGGATCGAACCAGGTTCCGTTGTCGGTTTTTGCTGACCAGACGACACCAGACCACGGTCGCATCTTGGGATCAGACTGGGGTTGGTTTGGCAACCAATCGGTGGCCATCACGTGGGATTCGATGGTGAGCATGGCGATGAATCGTTCGGCCAATTGCGGTCGACCGGTGGCTAGATACCATCGTGCCGCAGCCCATAGCGCGAAGTTGCTTTCGCTGCTCGACTCCAAGTTGTTGCCATCTGCAAATTGGGCAATGCCGGAGGCCCACGTATGTCCGTCATAGGGATTCCAGGTGCCGTATCGATCGAGTTGGGTGCCGGCTCGGCCGGTCCCACCGTAGTCGTTGACCAACAAGTCAATGGTGGCTGAGAGCCATGAGGAGGACGATGGGTCGTGCTCCACGATGATCGATGCAGCGGCCACCCAATACCCGTACTGGAGTTGATGATCGTTGAGTTCGGTGAGGGAGCCGAATTCTGCTGGCTCGATGACGGCCTTACCCCACGCTGGTTCCCATCGGAGATTCGGCGGTTCTATCGGATCAATCAGTGCACGCAGAATGTCCTCGGCGCGCTTACGGTATTCATCAGCGCTGGCCGTGTCACTGGTCAGCAGACTTCCCATGGCTGCTTGGGCCACGCTCTTTCCGCCAAAGTACGAACCACGCGAAATTGTTTCGAGGGGCTCTGGCGGCGGGAGCGCTTCAGTGAACGCAGCCGCCTTTCCTGAATTGTCGAGAGCGACGGGGCGCCACAGGATGGGTACCGGCGCGTAACGCAAGGTGAGCGCCGCCCGCTCCAGGATCGGCACCACGCCATTGACCGTGGAGAGATGCCCAACCATCGATGTGTCGACAGCGGGTGTGACCGTGTCGAGTTGATGAGGTCCGAGCGTCCAGAGATACGTGGCGGCGCGACGCGTGCGGAGTTGGGTCAGCACCTGCTCCACCGATCCGTCTTTGGCCATGCGCAGTGTCTCCGTGGTGTCGACAATGCGATTGGTGACGAGGCTCACCGCATGTTTGCGGTAGTTCTGACCAGCGTCGATTGGAACTGGCCCGGCTACAAGGCGGCCACCGGTGGCGGGCCAACTGAACGCCATGGATGTGCCGTCTACCGCAACCCTGGTTCCGGGCGTTGCCGCGAACACCCATCGGCCCCGAGAGGTGGCAATCACGATCCCTGTTTCGAGGGCTCGTAGAACAGAAAACGCGTTTCGATCGCCGGGCCCTTTTGGTCCCGCAGGGACGGTCAAGTAGAGGGTGGCGTTTCCCTCGAACTCCAAGAAGGGAGAACCTTGAACCATCGACAGTGAGGTTGCACCAGTTGGTGAGTCGTATCGCCAGGTGGCGTGAAACGCGCCCGCCGAGGTGACCACAGGAGGTGTAGTGAACGCCGCAGTGACCACCGGGCTGGTATCAGCGTTCCACGTACCATCGGGGAGGTTGTTCCGCGTTGGTACTGAAAATTCGGTGGTGCCGGTGGGAGCCACCCGTGCCGCCAGCGGTAGCGGGAACACTCCTGCTGAACCCTGGCCCACCGACAGCGCCGACCACCAAGTATTGGTTCGTATGCCTGCCGTGGAACCACCCCAACCTACTGGGGCTACCGGTCGATCGACCGATGGGGGCTCGAGCGCAATCCCATCCACGATCGGCGGTACCGACCGATCGGGACTGGGCGACGGTGCTGGCGTGGTGGTGGCCCAAGCAAAACGCTGCGTTGTTCTCGGTTTCGATGACAGCATCCAAACGCCGATCCCAGCACCCCCGGCCAGAAGCATGGTGGCGAGCCCAGCCGTACAGACCTTACCAATCATGACTTAACGCGGTTGGCTGGTGGAAACTGGCGAACTGGGTGCCACTGATGTGACCGCTCCGGTAAATCCGGTGCCCGTCCTGAGATTTGTCTGTCCCTTGGGTGCCTCCACAGTGAAGACCAATTTAGGCGCATCTTTGGGCACTGACTTCAGGTCGATCCTGGCATCAAAGCGAACGCCAGGCACTAATTCCGACATCCGTTCTTCGTCTGGTTTGATTCGAATATTGACCAGCTTGGCCGTGGTGGGACTGTGGTCGGTCCCCAAGAGCGGGACCGCTGAAATCACTGTTCCGGCGATCGGTTTTGACAACACGTCTGAAATCAGAGTGGCCCGCATCCCTCGCCGCAGAAGAATGAGGGTTGCCGGTTGCACAGTGACGATGACGTACATGCGGCGCGGGTCATACACGGTGGCCACAGGGTTACCTGGATAGGCCACACCGCCCTCGAGTTGATCCACCGACGCAAATCGGGCGTCGAACGGGACGGAAAGAATGGTCGACTCGTTAGAGAGGCCGTCGCGGCTGTATCCCTCTACTCGTGCAATGGGTGTTCCAGCTGGAAGATCGGAGTCGGGAAGCACTGATGCGTCGACAAACAGTTCTTTGATCACGGCGGGACGGGTGGGGGCAACCTGGACACCTTGTGCTGATAAAACACCGTCGCGCAACAAAACGGTGTTGATCGTGGTCAGTCGAAAATGGACTTGGGGCAAAATGATCCACGCCAGGAGGGCCATGATGCAAGCACTGGCCGCCAACGACATCACACGCGACACCAGCGCGTTGCCTGGGCGTGCCACCGGAGCGAAGGGCTTTTCGCTGGGATCGATCCAGGTGCGTTGCAACCGCGATGTCGGTTGTGCTCGGCGGTGCCCGCCGTACTCTGTGTAGTCGTCGAGCTCGAAGCGGTCGTCGAGTCTTGTGTACCTAGAGTTGCCGGGTGGTTCAATACTTGAGCGCCGTCGTTCAGGCGGGGCGGTTGGCTTGGTTGGTGACGCTGAATCTCTTTCAGTGAGCCGACGACCCTCTCTGAGAAGATCGGCTAGAGCGTCGTCAAGCTGCATTGTCATAGTAAGGCTGCCAGTTTCGGACTGTCACATAGTCCCGGAGAAACTCGATTGCTTGTTCAGTAGTCGGTTCAGCTGCTTCGTTGGCGTTGGCCAGCTTTTCTGCCCGTCGCGCCCCAACTACCATCGCCACTGAAATGAAAAGCTGAACACATACGAACACCGATGCGATGATGGTGGATGTATGATTTCGGCCTGGAACTCGCCATCCGAAGATCAGTGACACTATGCAAAGAACGGCCATGAACAGATGTGGCGTGATCACTCGAAGGCTGAATTTTCCTTGTTTCGAGTTGGTCACACTCCACGTTGCTTGACGGCGAGTGAGTGTCATGAGAAAGGCACGAAGCTGCGATGGAGCGGCAGCAATCGAAACAATGATGGCGGAACCTTTGACCTTACCTGCCTGAATGAACGGAATGGCGATGGTCAGCATATAAAAAGGAATGTAGTGAATGGCCCAGTTCCAGAGTGGAGCAGAAATTGGGCTGCGGTCAGCCAGGAGATAGATCGGTGACATCACTGAAAAAATGGCTGTGGCAAATGCAAGTGCGTAGTGACTGGGTACTTGCATGTAGGCAAATTTCTGCGACAGTGTAAGCCGGTGTTCAGACAGCAGTCGGCCACGCAGAAGTACTTCCCAGCCCCCAGAAGCCCAACGGAACTGCTGCTTGAGAAACGGGCCGAGGCGATCTGGGGTGAGACCCTGGGTGAGAACCTTGGGCACGAACACGGTGCGCCAGCCGCGTCGATGCAATTCCAGTGACGTCCAGATGTCTTCGCTATTGGACCCAATCCAAATGCCGCCCTCGGGAAACTCGTGACCAAGCTCCGTCTTCACGGTTGCCGTATCCCCCTCCGGTAACTTCAGCTTCCGTCGTTCGCGCGGAATCAGTTCGCGCTCTGTCAATGACTTGAGTGCGCTGCGTCGAAACACCACGTTGGTGCCTACACAGAAGGCAGCATTCGAGAGGTTTTTGGCAGGCATGATGGCTTCGTAGAACAGTTCTTGGCTTACGGCTGCTCCTTCGGCCACCATGCCGCGGTTGGTGGTGTAGTAGGTCTGCGGCGTCTGCACCATTGCAATCGAAGGATTGGCAATGAGATGAGGCAGGGTTTGGGTGAGCAAGTCCGGTCGTGGGACGTGATCGGCATCCAAGATCACCACGAATCGGCCATGGGTGCGCTGGAACGCAGTGTTTACATTTCCCGCCTTGGCATGAGCGTTGTTTTCTCGACGCAGGTATCCAACCCCGAGCAACATTGCTGCTTCTCGTAGCGATGCCTTGCGACCGTCGTCGAGAATCCATGTGTTGTGGGGGAGAACCATCTCCTGAGCGGCAATGACGGTTTTCAAAATGACGTGTTCCGGCTCACCGGCGCAACAGATGAAGACGTCGACGGTCGGCACTTCAATCTCGCCCGTGATCAAACTTCGGCGGATGACGGCAAGGTCTTCTGACTCAGGGATGTCGGGTCGATATGACACCAACGTCGACCAGATGCTGGCGGTGTGAAGTACGACGATCGATTCCCCGATGAGGGTTGCCACCCAGAGGAGAGGGACGTTCTCGTGGGAGCGGTCGTAGACGAACGTCAAATAGAATGCCGCAGCCAGCAGCCCTGCGATAACTGCGAACTTGGTGGCCTGTTGGAAATCGCGCCACGGTACGTCGTGTTGCTCCGTTTTCGGGGGCTCGTAAAAATGGTTCGACGGCACCGGAACCTGAGTGGTGACCACGTCGGGAGTGGCTGCACTGCGACCCACAAAGGGAATTTTGACAGCCAACATGTCATCTGACCCCGGTCAGGGCCCGCATCGTGGTCAGCAAGTCAGCCAGGGTCTCTTCGTTGCGGCGGACCCGGCGCTCGATATCGGCGAAGAACAACTTCTCCACGACACTGGCTGCGGGGCTTTGGGCCCAGGTATCGCGCTCCTGGTACTCCGGAGCCTGGTATCCCCACAGTTGGGCCGGACGTTGGTACTCCGATTCCTGCGCGTGATGTGGGCCCGCAGCGTGATTCGGGTCGCCGGTGGGGTCGCCATTGGAAATTTCATCCAGTCTGGCCAAAACACGCTCTAGATGGACACGAAGAGCTTCGTTTTCGTCAAGCAGACGATCAACGAGCGAGTTCACGTCGTCGTGTTCTTCCTGGCTTGCCGGTGTGGCGCTCATCGTTCCTGGTCCCCCGTCGGTCGACTTGATCCTGTCTTGAGGTTTTCATCGGCCAAAGCCTTTGTCCTCTGAAGAGGGAGTTGCTCGGAATTGAGTGGGCCACCAGTTGTGAGGTGAAGGGCAGGTCCGGTGGCGGGGCGCAGCAGGCCGACTTCGGGGTCGGCTGGTAAGTCGGCAGGTATGAACGCCGATGCCCCGGTTACGCTGGCGCCCACATGCCGCTTCCACCAACGATCACGAGGGTTGAGCGAACCTTCGGATTTCTCGACATCAGTCGCTTCACTGCCTACACGGACCAGCGCGGCGACGCCATGGCCGTGGGGGCGCTGGCTGATTTTCGTATGGTGGTGCGGGATGTGTGCAGCCGTTACGGCGTGCGGGTGGACAAGTGGCTGGGCGACGGGGCCATGTTCGTATGTGTGGAAACCGCGCCCCTAGTGCAGGCCGTGCTGGGTATCGAGCAACGCTTGTCGGAGATCGGGTTTCCCCTGCCGTTGCGCGCCGGAATTGCGTCAGGGCTGGTGATCCTGTTCGACGGTGATGACTACATCGGTATGCCGGTGAACCTGGCCAGTCGGTTGTGTGCGGAGGCGTCGCCGGGCGAGGTGCTGGTGACCGATGTGGTGGCCCAGTCGGCCCCCGAGTGGGCCCGGAGCCGTTGGATGGGCGACTTGGACGTACGCGGGGTGGCGGCGCCAGTGGCGGTGGTGGCTCTGTCGAGTGTGTCCGAGCCGGTGAGGCCTGATCCAGAGACGCCCGATTCAGAGACGCCGCTGGCCACCCCTTCGATGACCCCTTCGATGACCCCTTCGATGACCCGGAGACCAATTTCCTAGACGGCGAACACAGCGGCCAAGCCGGCCGCTTCACGGGCCCGTAGTGCCTGATGTACTCGGAGACGCTCCATGTGCTGGGCCAACTGCTTCTCTCCCTGGGGCACACCAGTCGACGCATAGAACGCCAGGATGTCCTCAGCCACTCCCGGCTCGCTGCGCTGAACCAGGCCCTCCACTAATCGCACCACGGCGTTGGCCGGTACCTTGGCCACAATTTCAGCCCAGTGATCACGCACGAATATCCACGAGTCCGGCCCATTCACCCGGTCACTACACATACGTACGAAGGCAAACGCCGTGTCCTGGGTACGCACAGAGCCCGACAGGAACAACTCCAGGGTGCGCTGGCGCAGGTGTGGGTGTTCGAATCCACCGAGCCCATGGAGAAAGCGCTGGACCAATTGCGGATTGGTGGTGGTGGACCGTATTTCGTTGTAGCGATCCCAGCGGGCCGAGTCCCCCTGATGTGAGCAGATGGACACAATGGCTGGCGCCACATCGGGGTCAACCTCGCCACCATCGAGCACTTCGGGGAGTAACGCATCGGCAGCCGCAGTCACTTGAGGGTCTCGCGCCAAGTTGCCCAGTGCGCTGATGATCTGGGCGCGTACCTGCCCAGCCAGAGCCGCCTCATCGGGGATGGCGGTCCATCCGAGGTCGGTCAGCGCAGGCGAACACAAAGCAGTGACCATGGCCTGCAGGCCGGGGCGGGCATCATCGCCGGCAATCTGGTCCAGTGAGCCCAGCCCGCCCAGTAGGGCGCTCCATACGTTGGGGTCACGCTCGGCTTGGAATCCCTTGGCCAAGGCCACGAAATCCGACGCTGGCGACACCCCGGACAGCACGGCCGCCCACGTATCGGAGACCAATCCGTATCGTTCCACCGGCGCAAGGGAGTGCACGGCATTGCGCAATGCTCCCAATGTGGTGGCGTCGTAACGCACCCGGTAAAAACCGTGTCCTCCAGCGTTCACCACTGGTGCAGTTTCACCGGGGGCCAAGGTCACCACGGCTGGCTCTGTGCCAAGGCTGAGACGGCCCAACCCGGCATTGAGAGCGGCGCGATACAGCACCGGAACCTGCCACGATTTTGGTGGTGATCCGGGCGCAGCGTCAGGTAGGAATGAGAATCGAGACTGTAACAACGTCATCGACGAGTTCTGTACAGAGGCAGTGATGAGAGGAAATCCTCCCTGGAATATCCAGGTGTCCATCATCTGGCGAACTGGCTCGCCGGTGACCTCTTCGATGGAATCCCACAGATCCGTGGTTTCGGCATTCGCATAACTATGGGCGCGTAGGTAGTGACGAACACCATCACGGAAACGATCTACCCCGAGGTACTGCTCCAGCATGCGCAAAACGGCAGCGCCCTTTTCGTACGTGAGGACGTCGAACATACCGTTGGCGTCGGTGGGCGATACCACGGGGAACTCGATGGGTCGAGTGCTGTGCAGACCATCGACGGCCATGGCCATGGAGCGGTAGACGCTGAAACTGGTCCAGCGGTCCCACTCCGGTTTCCAGGCGTCTACGCAGGCGATCTCCATGAAGGTGGCGAACGCTTCGTTCAGCCACAAACCGTTCCACCACTTCATGGTCACCAGATCGCCGAACCACATATGGGCAATTTCGTGGGCCACCACGTCGGCGATACGTTCCAATTCCGGCTTGGCCGCCACCGTTGGATCCACCAACAGGAGCATTTCGCGGAAGGTGATGGCACCCAGGTTCTCCATGGCGCCGGCGGCGAAATCGGGCAGAGCCAACAGGTCCAGCTTGTCGCCCGGATAGGCAATGTCGTAGTACTCGGTGAAGTACCGCAGGGAGAAAGCGCCGATGTCGAGGGCGAACTGCGTGAGGTGGGCCATCCCGGGGCGGTGGATCACCCGCAGCGGCACGCCATCCACGTCGATGGCCTCGGTGGCTTCCAACTCGCCCACCACGAAGCACACCAGATACGTGGACATCTTCATGGTGTCGCCGAAATGGACAGAACGTTTGCCCGAAGGCAATGTGTCTTCGTTGATGACCGGTGAGTTGGAGATGGCCATAAGTGCTTCATCCACCACCAGGGTCACCCCGAACACTGCTTTGAAGTCGGGCTCATCCCAGCACGGAAAGGCGCGTCGCGCATCGGTGGCTTCCATCTGGGTGGTGGCGATGACCTTGGTGGTGCCGTCGTCGGCCTCGTAGGTACTGGCGTAGAACCCCACCAACTTGTCGTTCAGGACACCCTGAAACTCGTAGGTGAGCTTAGCTTCACCCACCACCAGAGTGCGGGCCAGCGTGATGGTGCAACGCTCTGTGGTGGCATCGAGCTCGATGGCGGTGGTGTCGATGCGCACACCGTTGGGGTCCACCACCCAGGCCCGGTCGATGACGAGATCGGCGGCGTTGCACACGATCTGGGCAGTGGGTTGGTGGACATCCACGGTGATCACCGCTCGGCCTACGAAGTCGCGCTGACCAAGGTCCGGCGACAGGGTGAGGTCATAGCGGCTGGGAAGAATGGTCCGGGGCAGCCGGTATGGGTTCAAAGTGTCGCTCACCTGTTCAGTGTTGCAGCTACCCCCGCTGGACGCGAACCCAACGACTAACCTGCCCGCACGTGAACCATCCCGTCTCCCGTGAGGCCACCTTCGACGTGGTCACCATCGGTCATGCCATTGTTGATGTACTCGGCTACGTACCCGATGATTTCCTCGCCACCCACGGCTTGTCCAGGGGCATCATGGAGTTGGTGGATGCAGCAAGGGCTGTGCCGCTGTATCAGGAGATGTGCCGCGTGGCGCTGGACACGGGCGATGACCTGCTGCAAATCAGTGGGGGCTCGGCAGCCAACACTGCGGTGGTGGCGGCCCTGCTGGGGGCTCGTACCGGTTTCGTGGGCAAGGTACGAGAGGACGAATTGGGGCACGTGTTCACCGCCAACATCCGTGCAGCGGGCGTACATTTCAGCACCCGTCAGTCCGACCACAGCGCTGATCCCACCGGTCGGTGTCTCATCAACGTCACTCCCGATGCCGAACGCACCATGAGCACCTATCTGGGTGCCGCGCGTGGCCTGCGTGTACCCGATATGGACGAGTCGTTGTTGGGTGGCGCCCAGGTCACCTATCTGGAGGGCTATCTGTGGGATGAGATCTATGCCAGGGCGGCACTGGAGCGGGCCATAGCCGTGGTCCATCGTGAGGGGCGTCGATTCTCGCTGACGCTGTCGGACCCGTTCTGTGTTGATCGCTTTCGGGCGGAGTGGATTGAACTCATCACCCGGTCGGTGGACATCTTGTTCGGAAACGAGGCGGAGTTGTTGTCGCTGTTCGAAACGGACAACTTGGAGTCTGCCTTGGAGCGGGTCGGCTCGCTGTGCGAAATCGCTTCCATCACCCGGGGCGCCAAGGGTTCCCTGGTGGTAAGTGCGAATGGTATTGAGGAGGTGGCGGCGCATCCTGTGGACCATGTGATGGACACCACAGGCGCCGGTGATGCCTATGCCGGGGGCTTTCTCTACGGCTTCACTCATGGCCATTCATTGGTGCACTCGGCCGAGTTGGGGGGGCTGGCGGCGGCCGAAGTCATCAGCCACCTTGGCGCACGGCCTACATCGGCGCTGCTGGAGATGTTATCTGAGCTGCGTTGAACAGCGCTGATGCGTGGGGCCATTGGTCGGCAACCGATTTCCCCACCCATCGAACTATGCGTACTTACTGAAGCAAGGCCAGGTCGGCCAATACCTCGGCGGCGTGAGCGCCGGGGTCCGTGACGTCATAGGACTTGGCGATCACCCCATCAGGCTTGATCAGAAACGAGTACCGCTCCGGGAAGTTGGCATATGGATGATCCGCAGCACGGACCACTTCGTATGCGGTTCCCACTGCCCTGTCCACGTCGGACAGCAGAGGGTATTCCAGCGCTTGGGCCTCCCTGAAGGCCTTGTTGTCGGCCGGGGTGTCGAATGAAGCGCCGATCACTCGGCAATTGGCATCGGCAAAGCTCTGGGCACTGTCACGCAGCGCCTGTCCTTGAACCGTTCAGCCAGGGGTGCCGGCCTTCGGATACCACCACAGAAGGACCCACGAGCCAGCCTGGTCGGCGAGGCTCACGATGGTTCCGTCCTGATCGGGCAGCGCAAAAGCGGGGGCAGGGGTGCCTGCACTCAGCATGGGGCTTCCTCTCGAAAGACTCGACAGCACGTTGCTGCCAGTGACGTTTCTACCCCACCTGATTGCGGCCGCGTTCCATGATGGCGTCTCGAGTGCGTTCCAACTCACCGGGCGTGAACGTGGACGCATACTGGCGATTTACGCGCCGCTCGTGGCGAAGGCCGTCGTGCACGGTCATGGTGTGGATGGAGCGATAGCTGGCGAGCAGTGTTTGCACCGCCGGTCCATTGTTGCGGGAGATGTCCGCCGCCAATGCCCGTACGGTCGCCATGAGATCGGTATGGGCCACCACCCGGTTCACCAGTCCGAAGGCCAGCGCTTCTTCGGCGCCCATGAAGTTGCCCGTGATACTCATCTCGATGGCCCGGCGGATGCCGATGGCCTGGGGCAGCAGCACCGACAGTCCCCAACCAGGCAGAACCCCCACTCGGGTATGGGTGTCACCGAACGCCGCCCGGTCAGAGGCCACCAAGAAATCGCACTGCAACGCCAATTCGAAACCGCCGGTGATGGCCACGCCGTTGATCGCCCCTATGACTGGTTTGGTGGTGATGACCCACGGGGTGGTGGGGACCTCGTCGTTGCCCAGGCCCACACCGACGTCTCGTCCGCCCCCTCCGAGTTCTTTGAGGTCGAGGCCCGCGCAAAACGCCGGGTCTGCACCGGTGAGGATGATCACATCGGAGTCAGAGTTCTCGGCGGCCGTCATCTGCTGGCGGAGTTGTCGGGACAGCGCCACGGAGAGCGCATTGCGAGCCCCTGGTCGGTTGAGGGTGACCGTGGCGATGCGATCGGAAACATCGAGCAGAACGAGGTCGGCTTCGGGGCTGGTCATGTGGTCCTTCATTGGTGGGGGGTCATGAGGGCAATGGCCACAGTGGCCCCCGCCTTCGACGAGATGGTGGTGATCTGGCGGCCGGGTTGCACGGCGTCCACCGGTGCCTTCATAAGGTCACCGAGGAACGCGCCGGTTGCTTCGAGGTTTGCCACGGTGTATGCGATACCGAAGAAACGGGCGGGCTGTTCTGCCGCTTGCGGATCCACATCGGGCGAACCCACCACCTCCAGCACCACCTTGTCGGCATCGCCTCCGTCCGGATCACCGAGCCAAAAGAAGGCCTGGCTCATCGGCTTGCCATAGGCCTCGCCCTGACGTCGCCGGCGACAGGGTAAACCGAGGCGTTCAAGCGTGGACACGGTGCGCTCTACGTCGGGTGTCATGAGCACGAGGTGGTCGATGGAGGTGACGCCGTTGGAATGCCCGAGTGGCGCATCCGTCGGTGGGGTGGTCACTCCGGTGACCACGGTGGTGGGGAGGCCCTCGATGCTGGTGACGCCCTCCAGACCATCACCCTGCAGGGTCCAGGCCACGATGCCCTTGCCTGCCTCGGTGCTGGTGCCCAGGAAATCGTGTCTGGTGTGCCCCACGGTGGTGTGATTGTCGTGTACCCCAAACCCGAGGGCCGCCCACGTCTCAGGGATGTCGGCAACGCTGATGGCCACAAGTTCGATCATCCGGCGACGATACGGCCCAGCTTCAGCGCTCGCCAAGCGCCGAGTGGAGCCAGCGTTGCGGTGGGCGCAATCTCCGCCGTGCTCGATGAGGGTGGGTTATCCCTTGGCCGCCAAGGCGCTGGCGTATTTCGCGGTGGCTGCTTCCACCGCCGCCATGTTGGATTTCGACAGGTGTTCCCGAGCCGCCGCCGCTCGCGCCGCCGCTTGCTGGGTACTCCATGATTGCCCTTGGAACTGCGGCATCACATGCCGGGCAATGAGTTCATAGCTGCGCTTCATCCGCTCCGGATTGGCCCAATCGTGGGCCAGCATCAGATACGCACCGAAGCCCCCGTTGGACTGCTTCATCAGTCGGTCGATCTGCTCGCACGCTTCATCAGCGGTGCCGATGGTGCCCAAACCACTCTCATTCACAAAGTCGATGTATTCGCGCACGCTGGTGCCATCACCCACGGCCATCTGCGGGAAGGCGGCAGTGTGCTGGAAGTACTGGAACCACTTCTCGATACCGTGCTCCACGTCCTTGTACGCCTGCTCTTTGGTTTCGGCGATGTGCATCATGCCCACCAGTCGCCACTTGTCGCGGTCAACCGCCGTGCCGAAGTGCACAGCCCGCTCCTCCATCACGTCCCAGTGCAGCCCGAGGATGTCGAAGCCGGCGGCCGTGGTGGCGCCAATGGACAGCAGCCCCATGCCGTACTGACCGGCGATGCTCGGCCCCGCTGGTGATGCCACCGCAGCCACCGCCATGTCGAACAACGGTTGCGAATACGGGCGTAGGTGTAGCCGCGCGTCCACCAATTTCCAACGATCGTTCTCGAACGTGACGGGCTCATCGGTGGTAAGCAGTTGATGCACGATGCCCACGCCCTGCTCCAACAATTCTCGGGTGCGAGGCATGTCGAGGCCGATCATGGCGGCGTCGGAGGGGAGCGACCCTGGGCCCATGCCGAGCATGAAGCGGCCCCGTGTCATGTGATCCAACTGCACGGCCCGCTCGGCCACCCAAAACGGGTTGTGATAGCTGATCGAAGTGACGCCGGTACCGAGTTTGATACGGCGTGTACGTTGGGCGGCGGCGGCAATGAAGATCTCCGGCGAGGCAATGATTTCGCTGCCGGCAGAGTGATGTTCGCCAATCCAGGCCTCGTCGTAGCCAAGGCGGTCAAGATGCTCGATGAGGCTGAGGTCGCCCTCGATGAGCAGCGTGGGATTTTCCCCCGCCGGGTGGAACGGGGCCAAGAAGATACCGAAACGGAGCCGATCAGACATGTGAATCCTCCCGTTGACTTCGCAGGGCGCGGTCACCACTGCTCACGGCGAGGCTATTGCCTATCGGTGGCCTCTGTCACACCCGTGCTTTGCGGCGAGGCGCGAAAAGGCGCCGCCCTCGCAGGCGGCGCCTTGAATCGGTACTGCTGCGGATGGAGGGTTAGCCCCGACCGCAGTTCGGCTTGGTGCCGTGGTTTGCCTTCTTCTTGCGGGCCCGTAGGCGCGCCTTTTGCTTACGCTTCGACATAGTGTGAGAAGTGTAGCGGGGCATCGGGGACCCTTGGACAGCGGCTCTACCATTCGGAATTTTGCGACCAAATGTTCTCGTTGCAAAATTGTGTCGCCTGTGCGGAATTTTGCGACGAGATGGGGTGGTCGCAAAATTCCGACGAGATCCCGTCGGTGCGCAACCCGGTAGCCTCAACCGCCGTATGGAGCGGTTCGGATTCGTGGGTCTGCCAAACGCAGGCAAATCATCATTGTTCAATGCCCTGGCGGGCGGGGGCGCGCTCGCCGCGCCGTATCCTTTCGCCACCAAGGAGCCCAACATCGGCCGAGCCCGGGTGCCGGATCACCGGGTGGAATTGCTGGCTGTGATGTCGGGCACCAAGAACCTCGTACACGCCACCAGTGAGTTCGTCGACATCGGCGGCTTAGTGGAAGGGGCCAGCAAAGGCGAGGGCCTCGGCAACAAGTTCCTGGCCAACATTCGCGAGGTGGACGCCATTGTGTTCGTACTTCGGGCCTTCGAGAAGGGGGCCACCGGCGATGACGTGCCCGGCCCGTTCGACCCTCTCGACCATCTCACCGTGGTGGAGATAGAGCTGGCCTTGGCCGATCTGGCCACCGTGGAAACCCAAGTCACCAAACGCACCCGGGCCCTCAAGTTGGACAAGACCCTGGCGGCGGGCGTGGAGTCGCTGGAGCGAGCCCAGGTCATCCTGGCCGAAGGTACGCCGCTGTACCGGGCCGGGCTCAGCGCTGACGACAAAGAAAACCTGCGCGAGTACTTTTTACTCACCAACAAGCCGGTGTTGGTGGTGGTCAATGTGGCCGACACCGACTTGGACCGATTGGCCGAAGTGGTTGACCCGGTGCAGAAGGTGATGGCCGGCCACGCCGAAGTGCTCGGTATGTGCGTGCAGTTGGAGGCCGAAGCGGCCATGCTCGATGCCGGGGAACGCCAAGAGATGCTCGATGGGTTCGGCCTGGGCGAAGGGGCATTGCCGCGGGTGATGCGTAGCGCCTATCAATTGTTGGGTCGGCGCACGTTCCTCACCACGGGTGAGAAGGAAACCCGAGCGTGGACATTCCGAGCCGGAGCCAAGGCGCCGGAGTGCGCAGGCGAAATCCACTCTGATATCCAACGCGGTTTCATCAAGTCCGAAACCATCCAGTGGGATCTGTTGCTGGAGTGTGGTTCGTGGCAGAAGGCCCGTGAAATTGGCAAGGCTCGTATGGAAGGCAAGGACTACGTGATGCAAGATGGTGACGTGGTGGATTTCAAGTTCAACGTCACCAAGTAGCCAAGTAGCCAAGTAGCCCAGCTCGGTGTCGTGTTAGTAGTTGATGGGGTGGCAGTGGCCCCTCTGGAAATGGCCATCAGTCGTAAGCAACGGCGCCGGGGTTTGCTCAAGCGTGACGGCATCGACGGGGTCATGGCGTTTCCGGGCATCAATGCCGTACATACCATTGGTATGCGCTTTGCCATCGACGTGGCGTTCTGCGGGATAGAGATCGCCGGGCATCACACGGTGTTGCGAGTGAGGACAATGCAGCCTCGCCGTATCGGTCGCCCGGTACAGGGTTGTCATCTGTTGCTGGAGGCGCAGTCCGGAGCATTCCAACGCTGGGGCCTCCACGAAGGATCCATCATCGAGCTGGCGCTACCGTGAACGACGAGCAACACCGCCCGCAACCAGGCGAGCTGATCTTGGTGGCCACCCCAATCGGCAACCTCGGTGATTTGTCACCACGGGCGACGGAGGCGTTGCGCAATGCCGATGCCATTGCCTGCGAAGACACCCGCCATACCCGCAAGTTGCTCAGCGCGCAGAGCATCACAGGCAAACGGTTGCTGGCCGTACACGAGCACAACGAGGCTGATGCGGCCCAAGGCATCGTGGCTCTGGTGGCCCGCGGGCAACGGGTGGCCCTGGTCACCGACGCTGGTACCCCAGGGATCTCCGACCCCGGCACTCGTGTGGTGGCGGCGGTGGTGGCTGAGGGACTGGCCGTGTCATGTATCCCCGGTCCGGTTGCATTCATAAGTGCGCTGATAATCAGTGGGTTGGGCACTGACCGGTTTGTGTTTGAGGGGTTTCTGCCCGTGAAGGGCCATGATCGCCGCCGACTGCTGCAAGCCGTGGCTGGCGAAGTGCGCACCACAGTGCTGTACGAGTCTCCCCATCGCATTCTGGCCACGCTCACTGATCTCCACGGGGTGTGTGGCGGCGATCGCCGTGTCAGTGTCAGTCGCGAGCTCACCAAGCGGTTCGAGCAAACCTGGCGGGGTCGCCTCGTCGATGCCGTGGTCGCCATGGGTGAGCCTCGGGGTGAGTATGTCGTGGTGATCGAAGGTTTGCCTCCACCGCCCGAAGTCGAGGTGGACCTCGAGCACGCAGTGCGTACGCACTTGGCTACGACAAGTGG
>JAYVGK010000097.1:0-2661 GCA_043772215.1 Acidimicrobiales bacterium
GGGGCACGGGTAGCGGACGCCCAGTCCACTCCCGCAGTGAAGTCCCAACTGGACAAGATCCTGGAGAAAAAGGAGCTACGCGTCGGTATGACGCTCCAGTTCAAGCCCGAGATGTACAAAGACGCGGCCGGAAAGCCAGCGGGTTACGACGTAGAGGTCCTCAACCTCCTCGCCAAAGATCTTGGAGTCAAGCTGACCATCAGCGACCTTGACTTCGATGGACTGGTCCCTGGTCTGCTGGCCGACAAGTTCGACATGGTTTCTGTCGGTTTGGTGGCCCGCCCGCCGCGCCTGCTGCAGATGTACTTCACCGACTCCTACGTGCCCTACAAGCAAGTAGTCGCCGTCCCTGCCAAGTCCACCCGAGCCTCCAACCTCGCAGCGTTCAACAAAGCCGGCACCAACATCACCGCACTTGCCGGATCCAGTGCAGTGAGCTCTATCAAGAGCACCTTCCCATTGGCCACCGTCAAGGAATTCCCGCAGCAAGACGCCGCATTTTTGGAAGTCGCTTCGGGTAGGGCCGATGCCATCGTGGTGGAGGAATACTTGGCCGCCACGTTCATCAAGGCCAACCCCGGCAAATTGAAGATCGTTCCTCTGTCACCGGCGTTGAACATCGAGTTCGGATCCTGGGCACTTCCTAAAGGTCAGGGCACAGATTTCCTGATTTATCTCAATGGCTGGCTGCAGTATTACAAGAACAACGGCACACTCGACGGGCTGTACAACTCGATCGTCGCCCCTGGCGTCGGTCAGGTCTTCCCCCGAGCCTGATCATCAGCCGGAACGAATCCGTACATTGAACGTCAGCATCATCACCGGAGCCGGCTCAGGGATCGGGCGCGCCTGCGCTCGCTCCCTTGCTGGGCGCGGTGATCACGTCGTCTGTGCTGACTTGGACCTCCAAGCAGCGCAGGCCACAGTCGGCGAACTCGCTCGCGGATCCGCTCACCAACTCGACGTCCGCGATGCAGATGCCTGCGATGCATTGATCGAGACCGTCGTACGCCACATGGGGCCGATCAGTGCCTTGGTGGCCAGCGCTGGTATCGAGATCGCAGCGCCTGCTCACGAACTCAGCAACGAAGCATGGTTGCGTACACTCGACATCAACCTCAACGGAGTGTTCTGGTCAGCCCGGGCGGTCGGTCGCTCCATGATCCAAACAGGCACTGGGGGCGCCATCGTGCTCATCGGGTCCATCAACTCCCAAATCGCACTTCGCAGCCAAGCTGCGTATTGCGCCTCCAAGGGTGGCGTGCTGATGCTGGGCAAGGCGTTGGCGGTCGACTGGGCCACTCACGCCATCCGGGTCAACGTCATCGGACCGGGCGTGGTGGACACACCAATGTCGGCCAAGAGCCTCGGCTCACAAGAGCGTCGCAACCTGCTGATGCAACGCATCCCACTCGGACGCCCAGCACAGCCCGAAGAGATAGGGACACTCGCAACTTTCCTCACCGGAGCTGACAGCGCCTATCTCACCGGCGCCTACCTACCGCTCGACGGTGGATGGTTGGCAGGGTGAACAACATCAACGACCAGAGGCTTCGCTATGCCCGCCCGGCACCGCCGGTGCCCAGTCGAAACACGAAAACGAAGGAATGACCTCGATGATTGGCGATGAACGCACATGGGAACGATTTGTGGTCGGCGACAGCTACCACTCCGAGCACATCACGATCACCGAAACGCATGTGGTCAATTGGGCATCCCTCACCGGGGACTGGGTGCCGCTACACATGGATGCGGAGTACGCCACCCAGACACCCTTCGGTCAACGCATTGCGCACGGTCCACTCACCTTCTCCATGGCACTTGGTCTGGGGACACGAACAGGGATCTTCGGTGATTGCGTGGCGGCATGGTTGGGGGTTGACGCTCTGCGACTGCCCAAACCAGTGTTTTTCGGAGACACCATCAGCGCGCAGATTGAAGTCACCGAAAGCCGCGAAACCTCCAAACCGGAACGCGGACTCACCGTGCTCGGCTACGAAGTCACCAACCAGCGGGCTGAGACCGTCATGACGTTCAACAGCACGTTTCTCCTCAAGCGCAGGAAGTGACGTCGATGCGCATCAGTGCCAAGCTCCCTAGTTCGGGCCCGATCCCCGCCCGGGTGGGTATCCCCTCAATGGCCAGGCGCTTGGAGGCTGCCGGTTTTGATGGGGTGTGGGTCAGTGACCACGTACTGATGCCAGCAATCATCGAATCGTGGTACCCGTTCGCAGCCGATGGCAAGGCCACCTGGAATCTCGACGACCCGTGGTACGACGCCATTGTGGCCCTGTCGATGGCTGCCGCCGTCACCGAACGAGTCGAACTCGGAGTCGCTGTACTGGTCCTACCGTTGCGCCACCCCGTGGTCCTCGCCAAAGAACTGGCGTCCCTCGACGCGCTCAGCGGCGGAAGGGTGGCGATGGGTCTCGGGGTCGGATGGTTGAGTGAAGAGTTCGACGCACTCGGCGTCAATTTCGCCACTCGCGGCGCACGTTTTGACGAATGGGTGCAACTGCTCCACCAGTGCTGGACCGGCCGACCAGAGGGCTTCGACGGAGCCCACTACACGTTGCCACCGGGGGTGCGGATGTTCCCTACGCCGTCCCACAATATTCCCCTCGTCATTGGCGGACACTCACGTAGCGCGCTGCGCCGGGC
>JAYVGK010000098.1:0-2265 GCA_043772215.1 Acidimicrobiales bacterium
AACTGGCCCGACCTTGGTCACCTCGACGCGGTGCTGAAGCGGCTCACCGGGTTGCCGCCGTTGGTGTTTGCAGGTGAAGCTCGCAGCCTCACCACGGCACTGGGCGAAGTGGCGGCGGGGCGGGCTTTTCTGCTCCAGGCCGGAGACTGTGCCGAGAGCTTCCATGACCAGTCGGCCGACGCCATCCGAGACAAGCTCAAGGTCATCTTGCAAATGGCTGCGGTGCTCACCTACTCGTCGGGAATGCCGGTGGTGAAGGTGGGACGCATCGCCGGCCAGTTCGCCAAACCCCGCAGCGCCGACACCGAGCAGGTGGGCGATCTGGTGCTCCCCAGTTTTCGGGGGCACATCGTGAACGACGATGCCCCCGACGAAACCAGCCGCCGTCCCGACCCGGACCGCCTGATTGCGGCGTATCACCAGTCATCGCAGACCCTGAATTTGCTCCGAGCCTTCACCAAGGGTGGATTCGCCGACATCGGTCGGGTCCATCAATGGAACCTGGAGTTCGTGGCCTCGTCGGCCGAGGGCCGTCGCTACCACGAGATTGCCGATGGTATCGGTCGCGCCCTGCAGTTCATGCAGGCATGCGGCATCGACCTGGAGCGATCTACGGAGCTACACACCGTTGACCTGTGGACCAGCCATGAGGCCCTACTGCTGGGCTACGAAGAAGCACTTACCCGTCGGGATTCGCTCACCGGCGACTGGTACGACTGTTCGGCGCACATGCTGTGGTTGGGCGAGCGCACCCGCCAACTCGACAACGCCCATGTGGAATTTCTGAGAGGAGTGCAGAACCCTCTGGGGTGCAAGTTGGGGCCCACCGCCACTCCCCAAGAAGCAGTCGCCATCTGTGAAGCGCTCAATCCCCAGCGTATTCCGGGGCGGCTCACGCTCATTGCGCGTATGGGTGCGGGTAAGGTTCGGGCTCATCTGCCGCCATTGTTGGCGGCCGTGCGCGAGAGCGGACACCCAGTGGTGTGGATCAGTGACCCCTGCCACGGCAACACATTCACCGCCCCCTCTGGTCACAAGACCCGCCGTTTCGACGATGTGCTGGCCGAGGTGCAGGGCTTTTTTGCGGCGTGCCGGGCCGAAGGTGTGCATCCTGGAGGCCTGCACGTCGAGCTCACAGGAGACGATGTAACGGAGTGTCTCGGCGGCAGCGACGATGTCACCGACAATCATCTGGCCAATCGCTACGAAACGGTATGCGACCCTCGCCTCAACGCCCGGCAGAGTTTGGACTTGGCGTTCCGCGCATCGGAACTCCTGCGTAGTCCCGCCCCTTCTCACTGACGAGCTGGTCGGTTGTTGAATTGAGTGTGGAACTCACAGCGCTACGCGCGCTTGCCATTGCGTCAGCCGGCGGAGCGGCAGGATTTCTCAATGCCATTGTGGGCTCTGGCACCCTCATTTCGTTTCCCACCATCGTGGGCGTGGGCTTCGACAAGCTGGCCGCCAACATCGGCAACAACATCGGATTGTTTCCTGGTTCCATCAGCGCGTCGCACGGATACCGACGCGAATTGGTGGGTCAGCGTGCCCGCCTCATTCGTCTCATCCCCATGTCTGCGCTCGGCGGGCTTACAGGAGCCCTTTTACTGCTGGTCCTGCCATCGCGCTATTTCGCTCGAATCGTGCCGTTTCTGGTGCTCACTGGGGTGGCTCTGGTGGTGGCCCAGACCCGTCTGCAAGCATTGGTGAGGCAAAACCAAGCAAGCCGCCGCTCGAGTGTGATCACCCACCCCACCCATGAGTGCATCAGTCCATGGTTGCAACTCGGCGTGTTCGCCACCGGCATCTATGGCGGATACTTCGGTGCCGCCCAGGGCATCATCCTCATGGGGATCTTGGGTATTGCACTGACTGACGAAGTCCAGCGGCTCAACGCCACCAAAAACGTTCTGGCCACCGCCGTCAACGGTGCCGCCGCAGTGGTGTTCGTCATACGCGGCGATGTTCCGTGGGGCGTCGTTGGACTGGTGGCGCTGGGCTCGGTTCTGGGGGCACAACTGGGAGCCTTGGTGGGCCGACGTATTTCGCCGATGCTGCTGCGGGTCATCATTGTGGTGGTGGGCACCGGCGTGGCGCTCAAGCTATTGCTGAGTTGACCCCCATACTGGGCCAGCATGTGGGCATGACCACTACGTCCCAGCCACCGGTGTTGCTCTTTGACGGAATGTGCAACCTGTGTGCGGGTGCGGTGCAGTGGGTCATCGTTCATGACCCGAAAGCCACGATGAAGTTCGCGTCGTTGCA
>JAYVGK010000099.1:0-2874 GCA_043772215.1 Acidimicrobiales bacterium
AGGCGGATTTGGTCGTGGACCTGTGACGATTCGCCGACGGGGAAAAACAATTCGGTGTCCATGTTCGAACACGCGGCCACGGAGCGCCAGTTGGCGGCATTCCAGGTTGCTGGACGGATGGAACCAGGCACTGACATGAGGGACACGACCGGAAACTCCATGAGGGAAATAATACCCCCATGCGACTGCTCAAATCAAGCGATCGCTCAAATTGTCCAAGCGATCGCTCAAGTAGGTCTCATCGATCGTTGCAGGTGGATGACCTTGGCGAGCACAACACGGTCGTGACTAGACGAGGCTCTGCTGGAAGGCCCCCCACAGATGCAGGTCATTCAGCAGCTCCGGATCCTTGGTGGCGTAGACCAATTCGAGCCCTTTGGGCACCTCGCTCGACGTCACGGTCACCTTGGTCAACGACTGCTCCAAATCCGCCCTCCCCGGCACCACCCGCTGATCCTTCACCCCGTAGTCGCCCAGATTTCGCCGCTTGACCTGGAGACGACGAGCCTCGCGACGGACCGCAGCCACATCAGCATCGCTGGCGGCCACAAAACGTTCCACCAGACCGGTAGGTGTGGGCGACCAAGACCGAGTGACGAGGGCAGAGTTGGCCACCAGCGTTGCATCGTCTTTTTCCCGGGATGCCACTGTGTTGTTGTGCAGCGACGCCACGATGTTCACCACCAAGAAGAACACGATGACTGCGGCGGTGCCCAACACAATGGTGCGACCGCGTAGGAAACCGGGTGGGGGTGATTGCCCTTTGTTCAGGGTGACGGAGAACTCTCCGTCGGGCGGGGCAGTTTTGGTTGACACGCCCACAGTCTGGCGCGCCTGGGGATCACACCAGAAACAGGAGCGTCCCCACGGCCGCCACCCAGCCCACAGCAAAGGCAATGGCGGCGATCTTGGCGGTGAGGGGCTTTGAGCCGAACCACCGCCGCCAACTCACGTTGCGGGTGATCACCAACATCACCACCACGCCCACAAAGAAGTACTTCAGCCTCAGCCCCCGATGAGCTCGGCGTAGGTGGCCAACACACGAGGCGGACCCGACACCAAGAACGTGGTGATGCAGGTGTCCTTCCACTGCTCCATCTCGCCCCGTATCTTGTCCATGGGGCCCACCAGTGCCACGTCCTCCACCATTTTGAGCGGTACCGACGCAATGGCTTCGGCTTGTTTTCCCTGGAGATACAACTCCTGGATATGGGTGGCTTCGGCCTCCCAACCCATGCGGGCAAACACCTCGAAGTGGAAGTTGGCGCCCTTGGCCCCCATGCCCCCGGCGTACAGGGCCACCATGGGTCGTACGGCATCTGCGCATTTCTCCACATCGTCGCCAGCCACGATGGTGAGCCCGCAGGCCACCTCGAAACGATCCGCCTTGTTCGCTTCACCCGACGCGCCAAACCCTTCCGCCAATTGCGCCCGATAGGTCTTGTCCTCTTTGGGCGACAGGAACAGCGGCAACCATCCGTCACAGATCTCGGCGGCCAACGCCACGTTCTTCGGACCCTCGGCCCCCAAGAAGATGGGGATGTCTTTGCGCAACGGATGCACCGTGGATTTCAACGCCTTGCCCAGCCCGGCGCCGCCTTGATATGGCAATTGATAGTGCTGGCCCTGGTAGATGAGCGGCTTGTCCCGGGCCAAGATGGCGCGCACGATGTCCACATACTCTCGGGTCCGGGCCAACGGTTTGGGATAGGGCTGGCCGTACCAACCTTCCACCACCTGGGGTCCTGATGCCCCCAAGCCCAAGATGAACCGGCCGTTGGACAGATGGTCGATGGTCATGGCGGCCATGGCGGTGGCCGCCGGGGTGCGAGCGGCCATCTGTGCGATGCCGGTGCCCAGGCGCAGCTTGGTGGTCTGTGATCCCCACCACGCCAACGGTGTGAGGCAGTCCGAGCCGTACGCTTCGGCTGTCCAAATGGAGTCGAATCCCAATCGCTCGGCCTCGGCAATGGCCTCTACGGCATTGGGCGGCGGGGCGGCGCTCCAGTAGCCGGTGTTGTACCCCAGTTTGACTGACTTGCTCACGTGCTCCCCTTTTGGCCGCGGTGGTGGGCGAGATACTGACCCAATAGGCGACGGAGGTGCGACCGGGGCTACTTTCGCCGCCATGACTCAACTTGAACTGACGGCTGATCAATTGCTGTCCACCACCCGGGCGGTACGAAAACGCCTCGACTTCGACAAGGAGGTGCCTGATGAGTTGATCCGAGAGTGTGGCGCCGCCGCCCTCCAGGCACCGTCGGGATCCAACATGATCTCCATGAACTTCGTGATCGTGAAGGATCAGGCCAAGCGGGCGGCCATTGCTGACGTATATGCCCAATGTTGGGAGATCTACGCCAGTTCGCCCATGTTCGCTGGTGCCATCCAACGTGAGACGCCTGCGCATCAAGCCCAGCAGGACAGAGTGGCCGACTCCGCCACCTATCTGGCTCAGAACATGGCCAAGTGCCCCACCTTGGTGATTGCCTGCAACGAGGGTCCTCGACTCGACAATCTGCCCGCCATGGTGAGCGCCTCGGTGTTAGGAAACATCCTGCCCGCCACATGGAGCTTCATGCTGGCCGCCCGAGCTCGTGGGCTGGGCACATCGTGGACCACCATCCACTTGATGAAAGAGCAGGCGGTGGCCGACATCGTCGGTATCCCCTTCGACACCGTACAACAGGTGTGCCTCACGCCCTTGGCCTACACCAAGGGCACGGAGTTCAAGCCGGCTGAACGTCCTGCCCCCGACACCATCTTGCACTGGGACACGTGGTAGTCACATGGCTGAACTGCTGATCAAACTGGCGCAAGAACGCGATGCTGAACCGGCGCTGATCGACGAAACCGGGGTCACGTCGTGGGCAT
>JAYVGK010000100.1:0-5796 GCA_043772215.1 Acidimicrobiales bacterium
TCTTCGCTTCACTCGACAACCCACGGACGAATCACCCGCCAGTCGGCGGGCTACTCCTGCACCAGTTCCACCAACGTGCCAAAGGTGGTCTTGGGGTGGATGAAGGCGACGGTGGTGCCTCGGCTCCCCGGCCTCGGTGCGTCGTCGAGCACCCGACCACCGGCGGCCTTCACGGCCGCCAACGCCACCCCGCAGTCCGCCACCCGGTAGCCAATGTGATGGATACCCTCGCCGCGCTTTTCCAAGTACTTGGCCACCGGTGAGTCCGGGCGGGTGGGGGTGAGTAGCTGGATATAACTCTCGGCCACCTTCAACAGTGCTTCCTCCACACCGTCGGACTCCACCACTTCACGATGGTCGACCGTGGCGCCATATACATCGCGGTAATACGCAATGGCTGCTTCCAGGTCATTGACCGCGAATGCCACATGGTCGATTTCGGTGAACAGTCCGGGGGAGGTGGCGATGGTCATGGGTGTCAGCCTGCGTCGGCGATGGCTGATTGTGCAACCTCGGACGCATCGAAATCTGGCATCAGCTTGTCGAGCACTCGTAGGAACGTGTCCGGCTCCTGCGCCCCGGGCACACTCCACTTGCCGTCGAACACAAACGTGGGCACGGCAGTGATGTCGCGCTCGGCTGCCTCGGCAATCTCCGCTCGGACCTCGGACAGCCCCTCGTCGCCCACCAAGAATTCCATCACCTGCGACCGGTCCATACCCACTTCGGCCGCCAGTGCGGCAAGCTCAGCATGTTCAGCCACGTTGCGTCCTTGAGTGAAATACGCCAACAGCAATCGCTCGTTCATGGCTCCCTGCAGCGCCGAACCGCCCACGTCATGGGCGAACGCAATGAGACGGTGGGCGTCGAGGGTGTTGGCTTGCAGGGCCCGGTCCATATGGAACTCGAGTCCCACCGACGCAGCCGTGTCCGTGACGGTGGCGATGATCCGCTGGGCTTGCTCCAGGCCACCGAACTTCTTGGCATAAGCCTCCACCACCGGCGTGGCCGTGGACCGAGCGGTTGGGTTCAACTGAAATGGTTTCCACACCACGGTGACTTCATCTCGGCGGGGGTACTGCGCCATGGCTTCCTCAAACCGGCGCTTGCCGATGTAACACCACGGGCACACCACGTCTGAGTAGATCTCCACCAGCATCTGTCAAGCGTGGCACGCCGGGCCCACAACTGGCGCTTCACACGGGTCCATAGGACGCAGGTGTGGCGGATAGCGCGCAGCTGTGGCGGGTACCCGCCAATTGGACGCCACAGGCGAGCGCTACGCGCCACAGTTGAGTAGCAGGCGGGTGCTTACACGGTGGCGCCGGCCCGCCGGGCGGCAGACACTGCGGCGTGACGGCGGAAGATGGTGAGGCGGTCCTCCCCCACCTTTTCGCGCAATGCCGGGTCCGTGATGCCGAGCCCCTCTTCGGGGGCCAGGCACAGCACACCGATTTTGCCCTCGTGTTGATTGTGGTGCACCTGGTATGCCGCTTCACCGGTGTTTTCCATGCTGTGCACGGCCGACAGCATGGGCACTATTTTGCCCTGAGCTATCAACTTGTTGGCAGCATATGACTCGGCATAGTTGGCAAAATGGGAACTGAGAATGCGCTTCAACTTCATCCACAGATGTCGATTGTCGTACTCCAGCATGTACCCGCTGGTGGCTGCGCAGGTGACGATGGTGCCGGCCCGCTTGGCAATGAACACGCTGGCCCCAAATGTGGACCGACCGGGGTGTTCAAAGACAATGTCGGGATCTTCACCAATAAGCGCTCGTACATCCTTGCCCAGGCGACGCCACTCGGATTCATCCTGGGTGTGCTCATCAGACCAGAACTTGTAGCCCGCTTCACGCCGGTCGATGACATGCTCGCATCCCAACTCGTGCAGCAGTGCCGCCTTGTCGGCACTCGATACCACCCCCACCGGCGTGCCTCCCCCATTGAGCACGTACTGCACCGCATATCCACCGATGCCGCCGGTTGCTCCCCATACGAAAACGTTGTCGCCCTGTTTCATACGGGCCCCATTGCGTGACACCAACATCCGGTAACTGGTGGAGTTGCACAGTGCGTTGACCGCCGCTTCCTCCCAGGTGAGATGACCCGGTTTGGGCATGAGTTGATTCGCCTTCACCAAGGCCATCTCGGCCAGCCCGCCGAAGTTGGTTTCGAAGCCCCAGATACGCTGATTGGCAGCCAACATGGAATCGTCGTGGGCCGACGGGTCTTGATCATCCACGTGATTGCAATGGATGGTGACCCTGTCGCCCGGCTTCCAATTCCGTACCGCCGTCCCCACCCGCACCACCACACCTGCGCCATCCGAGCCCACCACGTGATACGGCAGTGCGTGGCGGGCCCCCCACTGGCCTTCCTTGCCCAACCGGTCCAAGAACCCGAACGTGGACACCGGCTCGAAGATGGAGGTCCATACCGTGTTGAAGTTGATGGAACTGGCCATCACCGCCACATACGCCTCATCGGGGGCCAGCTCGGGAAGCGCCACATCTTGGACATGCAGACTCTTGCGGGGGTCCTTGTCGACTGACGCAATGCCCTCGAACATGGCTTGGTCCTCACGGCGCACCACCACACCGCGATACGACTGGGGTAGCGGGAGGGCAGCCAATTCAGCGCCGCTGACCCCCTCGAGAATGGCATTGAGCAAAGTATGCATATTTGCAGCGTAGAAGGTGAATATTCACCATTTCCATTCAGGTGGAGTTGACATCGGTGGGCCGGTCTCAGGTTTGCGGGATCGCATGTGACGAAGCTTCCGCCGTAGGATCGACTCCCAGGGCCCGGTTGGGCTGGTACTGAATCTTCGGAGGTATTTATGGCTGGATCTGTCATTGTGGCCGGCGCCCGCACCCCCATTGCCAAGATGTCTGGTGCATTGGCCGGGTTCAGCGCTGCCCAACTGGGCGGATTCGCCATTGCTGCAGCCCTCAGCCGGGCAGGTATCAGCGGGGAGCAGGTGGACCACGTCATCATGGGTCAGGTGCTGTTGGCTGGCGCCGGTCAGTTGCCAGCCCGGCAGGCCGCGGTGCACGGTGGGATCCCCATGAATGTCCCAGCCACTGTGGTCAACAAGGTGTGTCTGTCCGGACTCAATGCCATCTATCAAGCCGACCAGATGATTCAAGCCGGTGACGCTGACATCGTGGTGGCGGGCGGCCAGGAATCCATGACCAATGCCCCGTATCTGCTGCCCAATGCTCGCAGCGGCTACCGGTTCGGTGATGGCACCCTGGTTGACTCGTTGGGTCACGACGGACTGTTCTGTGCCTTCGACCAAGTGGCCATGGGCCTCGGCACCGACCGGTACGGCAAGGGCGTGAAAGGCCTGGAGAGGGCCCGCCAAGATGCCTTCAGTGCCCAGTCCCACGAGCGAGCGGCGGCGGCCACCAAGGACGGTCGGCTGGCCGAAGAGATTGTGGCGGTGTCGGTTCCCCAGCGCAAAGGCGAGCCGTTGCTGGTGGAGTTCGATGAAGGCGTCCGCCCCGGCACCACCGCCGAATCCCTGGGCTTGTTGCGCCCCGCCTTCGACCCTGGCGGCGCCATCACTGCGGGCAATGCCAGCCAAATCTCCGACGGGGCCAGTGCCCTCGTCATCATGTCCGCCGCCAAAGCCGCCGAACTGGGCATCAACCCGCTCGGCGAGGTGGTGTCCTACGGCATGGTCGCTGGGCCCGACGCATCCCTACTGCTCCAGCCGGCCAATGCAATCCGACGGGCGCTGTCCAAGGTCAACGCCACCGTGGACCAACTGGCCCTGTTGGAGATGAATGAAGCGTTCGCATCCGTGGCCTTGGCATCCATGGACGCCCTCGGCGTCAGCGACGACATTGTCAATGTCAACGGTGGGGCCATCGCCATGGGGCATCCCATTGGTGCGTCCGGCAATCGCCTGGCTCTCACCCTCCTGTACGAGTTGGGCCGACGTGGCGGTGGAATGGGTGCCGCCGCCCTCTGTGGTGGTGGTGGCCAGGGAGACGCACTCATCGTGCGAACGCTCCCGTGACGCTCGAATAACACAACTCGCACAACACAAGGAGAATGGCCGGGAAACAGCGAGGGCATACCGTCTGTTTCTTCGGGTTCTTCTTCGTCGGATTGGGCAAGGGTTACGCACCTGCGCTGGAAGCGGAACAGTTTCGTGCTGTGGGGCCTGTTCTGTGGGGCCAATTACTACCCCATCTTCGCCGCTTGGACGTGGGGCGGCGGCTGGCTCAGCCAATTGGGTGATTCACTCAACCTTGGGTTTCAACGCCGCTTCCGCCTTCGCCGCAACCCATATCCAGTTCGCCACCGTGGCCGCAAACAATGCCATTGCTGCCGCGTTCGGAGCAACCGCTGCAATGTTCTTTGTGATGTTCCCCGGGGCCGAGAAACCCGATCCGGGCATGATGGTCAACGGCATGCTGACCATCAGCGTCCACGGTGTTGGTGGTCTGTTTGGGGTGCTGTGCATGGGCATCTTCGCCGATGGCAATTACGGAAAGGGCTGGAACGTGCTCACCCGTCACCACACCATCGACCGTGGCGTCGAAGCTGTGGTGAAGGGCAAGTTCGGTCAGCTGGCCTCCCAAGCCATTGGCGTGGTTGTTCTGTGCACGGTGGTGATCGGCATCGCCTACGCCTTCTTCAGCTTGCAGAACAAGCTCACGAAGGGTGGCATCCGCTACGAGGAGGCCGACGAGATGATCGGTCTGGACATCCCGGAGATGGGCGTGTTGGCCTATCCCGAATTCGAGATGCCTGCCAGCAAGACTTCGGTGGGCGTTTCCTAATACCGGTGGATCGGCATGTCGGCAGCGCACTGGTTACGCTGCGGACATGGCCTCCAAATTGTCGTACATCGAACATCTCGGCAAGATCCCGCTGTTCACCTCGTTAACGCGCAAAGAGCTCACTCTGCTGGCCAAGTTGTGCGATGAGGTGCCGGTGAATGCGGGCAAGATCCTCGTGAAGCAAGGCACGGTTGGCTACGAGTGTTTTGTCATCGTGGAAGGCGAGGCCATCGTGGAGCGCGACGGGCGCACCATCACCACCTTGAGCCCCGGTTCCTATTTCGGTGAGTTGGCCATGCTCGACAAAGGCCCCCGCTCGGCCACCGTCACCGCTGTCACCGACATGCTGGTGCTGGTAATGGGGCCTCGTGAGTTCTCCACCGCTCTCGATGCCATCCCCCACCTGTCACAAAAGTTGCTGGCATCACTCGCTCGGCGCATCCGCGACACCGATGCCAAGTTCGTCGGCCACTGAGGCGAGCGCCAGCGAGCCCGAAGTGCGGCGAGCACCAAAGCGCAGCGGCAGGTCAGGCCACTTGGCCGATGCGGGCCAGCAGCATGTCGAGGGCCGGCTCGTTGCGTCCGCCATGGGGGATGATCACGTCGGCGTAGCGCTTCGACGGTTCGATGAATTGAAGATGGGCGGGACGAACTGTTGCCAGGTACTGCTCGATCACCGATTCGGGGGTTCGGCCACGGTCGGCCACATCGCGACGAAAGCGACGGATGAATCGGACATCAGGGTCAGCATCCACGAACACTTTGAGATCCATCAGCGCGCGTAGTTCTGGCTCCCACAACACCAACAAACCCTCCACCACCACGATGGGTGCCGCCCGTACATGGATGCACGAGTCTGATCGGCTGAACGTCGAAAAATCGTAGAGCGGCACATCCACTGATCCACCACTGCGAAGGGTGGCGAGATGGCTGCGCATTAACTCCCAATCAAAGGCATCAGGATGGTCGTAATCGACTTTCGCCCGCTCCTCGAG
>JAYVGK010000101.1:0-1728 GCA_043772215.1 Acidimicrobiales bacterium
GTTCATCTACCGTCACCACTGGGCGGAGCGCATGCTCACGCTATGGGACAACCGCTGCCTGCTGCACTCGGCCACCGGCGGATACCAAGGCCACCGTCGTTTGCTGCACCGGGTGACGGTGGCGCCTCGCCGCTAACCGGTACCTGACCGACCAGCTTTCGGCACTGGCGATTCCGATGGGGTGCACCGAGAGAATGGGGAAGATTGCGAAGTCCCAGCGGCCGGGTCGCGTACTCAGGGTCCTCGAAAGGCCGAACCATCCGGACCGAAGCGGGCGCCACGTCTCCTCGGCGCTCAGTGCGACATGGCGGCCGCTGAGGCCCGTTCGTCGTCGTCGATCACCGGTGCCCCTTCGTCGGCCTTGAACAGTCGTGGCAGCGTTGATGCCGCGTCACGATCACGAATGAGTAACGCCGCCACGGCGCCAACCGCAGCGAACACGGCCGAGGCGATGAATGCGTCGTGGAACCCGCCCACCCGCGCCGAGGTGAGTGCGGTACCCGTGGCCCCCACGCTGAGGGCCTTGGTGCGCCCAATCCACACGGTGGCCAACGCCGCCACTCCCAGCGCTCCACCGAATTGTCGTTGCGTGGAGAACAGTGCCGACGCCCGACCCGTGTCGGCCCTGGAGATGTTGGAGTACGTGGCGGCCTGCAGCGGCACAAACGCAAACGCCACACAGACCCCGCGCGTGAACATAAGTGCACGTATCAGCCAGAGACTGGTGCTGAGATCGATCTTGATGAAGAGCAGGCTGATGACAGCCAAACTCGACAGGCCTGCCACCACGAGGCGGCGAGGTCCTATGCGCGGATATAAGCGACCTACCACCTGACTGGTGATCATGATGCCGATGGCTTGAGGGAATGTGGTGAGACCCGACTGGAGTGCCGAGAGGCCGCGCAAGGTTTGCAGGAACTGGGGGAGCAGGAACAGCGCACCGACCAGCCCGCCGTACGTGATCGCTTGCACCAAATTGGCGTTGCGAAACATGCGTTCCTTGTAAAGGCGGAGGTCCAGCATGGGCTCTGCCACGCTGAGCTCCACCCACACCAGCATGGCAAACAGCACCAAACCAATGATTCCCGTAGCCAACACCTCGGTGGAGCGCCATCCCTTCTCCGGCCCCTGTGACAATGCATAGAGCACCAGCGCAAGCCCTGACCCGGAAAGGAAGAATCCGGGGATGTCGAAGCGGCCGGCGCTGGGCTCGCGATTTTCACGCAGCATCACTGCCCCGAAGATGAATCCGAGCACGCCGAGTGGCAGGTTGACGTAGAAGATCCAGCGCCACGACAGATCGGTGACCAACCATCCACCCACGATGGGACCCAAAGCGGGAGCCAGAACCGTGGGGAGGATGAGTACGGTGGAGGCCTTGGCCCGCTCCGCCGGGGGGAACGCTCGAAACAACATGGCCGTGCCCACGGGAGTAAGCATGCCGCCACCCACACCTTGGAGTACCCGGAAAGCGATGAGTTCGCCTGCAGAGTTCGCTTGGCCACAAAGTGCTGATGCCAGCGTGAAGGCCAATAGAGCGAAGAGAAACGTTCGTTTGGTGCCAAAGCGATCGCCCACCCAACCTGAGGCGGGGATCCATACGGCCAGGGATACCAAGTAGCCCAGTACCACCCACTCGATCGAGGCGGCCGAAGCTCCAAAATCTTTGGCCAACGTGGGCAGCGCCACGTTGACGATGGTGGTGTCCATGATGTCCATGAACAAGCC